>CALHRQ010000305.1 GCA_938038175.1 uncultured Granulosicoccaceae bacterium
GCATCCAGTAACGTTTGTAATTTCTTTTGTAGCTCCGGATCGGCATCTTCGTCCTTTAAGATGGCATCGATAGATTGCTTGCTTGAGACAAGTTTTAAATGACCGCTAACCGCCTGCGAGTAATAACCCACTGTGGAACACCCGGTTACGAAGATGAGCGGTATCAGAACCAAAGAGCGCTTTAAAAATCTGTTGACAGTTTTTCGATGTAGATTCATGTGACCCAGTGTACCATCGCACTTATGAAGACTTATCTGGTTGGCGGCGCTGTAAGAGACAAAATCATGGGCTCCCCTGTGGTAGACCGTGATTGGGTCGTTGTTGGCACCACGCCCGAGGCTATGATACAGGCAGGATTCAGGCCGGTTGGCAAACATTTTCCGGTATTTCTCCACCCAGAAACGCAAGAAGAATACGCCCTTGCCCGCACCGAACGAAAGACCGGTCCTGGTTACCATGGCTTTGAATTCAACACCAGCGTGGATGTAACGCTGGAGGAGGATCTTGAGCGGCGCGACCTCACCATCAACGCAATTGCAGAAGATGAAAGCGGTGCATTGATAGACCCTTTCAATGGCCATGATGATATTAAAAACAAACTGATTCGGCATGTCTCCCCGGCCTTTGCAGAAGACCCAGTACGTATATTGCGGGTCGCAAGATTTATGGCACGCTTTGCACCAAAAAGTTTCCAGATAGCCGATGAAACATTGGCGCTTATGCGCAAAATGGTAGACAACGGCGAGGCTGATAACCTCGTTGCCGAGCGGGTCTGGCAAGAACTTGAAAACGCCTTGAACGCACCCGCACCGGCCGCTTTTTTCGCTTCACTGGAACGTTGCGGCGCACTGTCCGTTGTCTTAAACGAACTCAGCGAAGTACCTGACGCTGCGTTACAGACAGGGCGTGAGCTTTTGCAAAAGGCATCAGGCCTAATCCCGGAAATTCAATTCAGCTGTTACTGCTATGGCGTACTTGCAACAAGCACTAACGGCGAATCAGGTTCCTCGGCAGCACATTTATGTGAACGCTTGTGTGAGCGGCTGCGTGTACCCGGTAAGTTCCGCGATTTGGCACTAATGAGCGTGCGCTATTACGAAATAGCAGACAAAGCAGATACTGCTTCAGCAGCCGAGTTAGTCGCATTGCTTAATCGCATTGATGTGCTCAGAAAACCGGGCAGGTTCGAACACTTTATCAATGTGTGCCAACTTATCAATGACAGTATTGGCATCAACGAAAGTATTGGCATGAATGAAAATGTGGCTATCAATGAAAATGATGATCTTAGTGAAAGTGCTAACAGCAATAAACAGGCAGCAGCTCTGACAACCCTAAAAAAGGCGGCAACGGCTTTTGCCAGCATTGATGCAGCAGGCATTGCAAAGGCTTGCACAGTAAAATCAGAAATACCAGCAAAACTGGCGGCAGAAAGAGAAAACGCTATTGCTGAGGTGTTAAGCCAGAGGTATAGATAGAGGTAGAACCAGAGGTTGAACCAGAACTAAAACCAGCACCAGCACCAGCACCAGAAACAGAACCAGCACCAAAACCAGAACTAAAATCAGAACCCGAACACTAGCCTCTGATTAATTCACCCGGACTGACAAAAGCCTGACGAAAGGTAAAGGCTTTTTGTGTGGGACCATGTTCCTGCAAATACTGTAATTTTTCTTGCGACTGTTGGACACTGGGCGTATCGCCTTCTGCAACCCACCAAAGCACCATGTGCGCGCGCGGCATTCTGTTGAACCACTCGCTTTTACGTCGCATGATGTCCAAGTGGCCCGACTTGTACACAAACGAGTGTAAGGATTCTACCGAACTCCATACAGAGAGGTTGACGATATGGTCTTCACCAAATATGTCGAATTCGGATTCAGTCAGATCAACCAACCGCCAGACGAAGCCTGGTGCACTCTCAGCCATTGCATTGATGCGATCAAGGTTTGCAACGAAGTCTGCCAGCACCGGAGAATCCAACGGTTCTTTAGGTTCTGCAATGTTTAATTGTGCTAGATGCCAGCGAGGCATTGCCCTGCCACCTTTAGTGTAATTTATTGGATTTAACTTAACCCAATCGATAGGCAACTTCAACAAGCCAAAATGTGGCCTGGTCCGTTTCGCTTTCTTTGAATATAGATTTTAAATATAGATTTGCCCAGAACAGATTTTTCTAACTGACAGCCTCGGGCGAGGCGACAAAGAGGGACTCAAACCACCATAAGATATTGCCCACCCATGTGTATGCCAAAGCCCAGGCCAGGATTACACCACAGGTGTTGGCGATCATATCAAGAACTTCAAACTGCCGAGTGGGTGTTGCAGCCTGTATGAACTCCATGGTAACGCCCATAAATACCAATAAGAAAACGAAGGCCAGACGAGTGAGATCATGCCGGAAAATTTGAGTAAACCACCCCATCAAACCGGCGTACACCACAACATGTATGATTTTGTCACTTATGTTGACTGATTTGACCAGTTCAGGCACGTCGGCAACAGATGCGTAGATTACGCCGAGTACCAACAGCACACCAAGCAGAAACCAGAATCGCGCGTAGTACAGGTGGCGTACTTTCAGCAACCCTTTTGGTGTGAAATCGAAAGGCATAATGTAGCTCCATAGCGAGCAAGGTCACAATTCAATAATTGTGAACGAGATCGCATAACGGGTTTAACCCGAATTATTGTTGTTATGTTTGAGTGTATCGGTTACCAGAATGCTCAAATTAAGCTTTCCTTATAATCGCACAGTAATAAAAATTGAAACTGTCAGCAGGATAGCAAGGATAATATGCCCGATGCTGGAGACGTTTAGGGGATGATACCTGGCAGCGCCTTTAAAACGCGCATAGGCCATGACAAGTACGCAATAAACCACTGTACCAGCCAATACGTAAAGGCCCACCTCTGGCGCTTCCAGTGACCAATTAAGATGGTCTCGCCCTTCAAGTATCCATCCAGTGAGCGAATACACAAGATAAAAACAACTGATCACCATGGGAGTAAGCAGTAGTGCAAACTGTGTTACCGGAGAAACCGGGTTGGCGGGATTGGGATGTTGCCGCATACTGGAATTTACGTTTAATTTGTGTCAAGTTTAACAGGCAAAAGCCATTGGAGAAAACCATGCGATTTATTCAACTTACCCTCATAGTGCTCAGCCTACTGGCTGCACCGGCGACACTATTCGCTGGCGAAGCAGACGTTGTCGACGTCACAATACAGTCTTTGGGTAACGGCAAGTTTCGAATCAATGCCACCCTCAGGCATGCCGACACCGGCTGGGACCACTATGCTGATCGCTGGGATGTGCTCGACGAGCAAGGCAATGTGATTGGTGTTCGCGATCTGGCACACCCACATGTTAACGAACAACCCTTTACGCGCTCAGTAACAGTGACAATCGCTTCAACGATAAAAACCATAACCATAAGAGCTAACGACTCGGTGCATGAGTTAGGTGGTGCTACGTTCGATATGGCAGTACCACACCCCTAGCCTGATAGTGCGCATCTGTTTAAGTAAGGATGCGCAGCACTGCTATTGGAACTTTGGCTACGACTTTTTAGCGCGCGTGCGGCACTGATTCGCTTTTTCAGTCGCCGCGATAAAACGGCAGTTTTATCAAAGAAACACCGCAAACAGTAAAACACCCAGAAACAGGCGATAGATAACAAATGGCAGCATGCCCATGCGGTTGATTAATGCCAAAAAGAAATGAATACAGATAAAGGCGCTAATGGCGGCAATGACAGTGCCCAATAGCAGGGCATTCCAATCAACTGCCTCATTGCTACTGACAAGATCACCAGTGACGCTTAAACCTGACAACACAATAATGGGGATAGAGAGGAAAAAAGAATAGCGTGCTGCCGCCTCTCGTGTTAAGCCCAGTAACAGACCCGCTGTTATGGTAATACCAGAGCGGGATGTGCCTGGCACCAAAGCCATCGCCTGCGCCGCGCCAATGACTAAAAAATCCTGCCAGCCAAGAGAGAGTTCGTCACGCTTAAGCTTTGCACGCTTGTCCGCAAACCACAGCAGTAAGCCGAATATGATGGTTGTAGTCGCTATCACCAATGGCGAGCGCAAATAAACTTCAATAACATCTTTAAACAATAAGCCTACAAAGGCTGCCGGAATAGAACCCACAATCACACCCCACGCAAGCCGTGCTTCGGGTGTCATACCGTTGCCTTTGATAGACCCTATCCAGGCAATAAAGAGATTGATGATGTCTTTACGAAAATACGCCACAACAGCGATCAGGGTGCCCAAATGCACAGCAACATCAAACGCCAGACCCTGATCGGGCCAGTTGAGTAAGCTGGGTACTAAAATAAGATGTGCGGAACTCGACACCGGCAAGAATTCGGTTAAGCCCTGAACCAGCGCTAACCAGATGATGTGAGCAATTTCCATAACAATGTCTGTGTCGTGGGTTAGTGGTGTAAGCCACAATCTTTTAAAGTTGTTCGCGAATATATAGCAGACCGCGAATCAAAAATTTCTGCAACTTCCCGAACCTTAAGCGTAAGACGCAGCCACCACAAATAGTTCAAGTAAGTGATTACAACAACAGTGATCGCGACTACAAGCGGTGAGATAGATCTTGCGAACGAAAACCAGCCAGCGGCGTCGAGAATGATTTTCCCAGTGCCATAAACTGAAAGCGTTCTCCCATCTCACCTGGCAGGCTCAACGTTTTTATTTGGGCCGAAAGCGTTAAGCGCTCAGCCTCACTCTGGCATGCCTGTAACTGCGGTTCTGCAATATCGAGCAAACCATTGTCTAGCAGGAAGGATGCCTGCGAGGTATAACCCAGTAAATCCAGCCCCACAGCCGCGCCTGACTCCACCACATGCGTAAAATCAACATGCGCGGTAATGTCCTGCAAACCGGGATAAAAGAACACATCAGTGTGCGTGCGATGCTGATAAAAACACGATAACGTGCCCGTAGATCGCTCTTGCAAATAATATTCTTTGCGCGAATATCCATAGTCGGATAACAGCAAAACGCCACGCTTCAAACACGCCCCTAACGCACTGATCCAGCCGGGTAGAAGCATCGAAATTTCTGAGGTATAGCCGTGCGGTAAATCGAACCCAATGTCCTGCTGGATTTGATCGATCTTGTCTCGCATCGCGGTTGGGGCTTCCATCATCGTGTAGTTAAGCGCACCGTCTTCCAATGCAACACCTACCTGCATCGGCCCATCCTTGGCGATAGTAAACTGCTCGAATGGCAGTGCATCCATCACCTCATTAGCGATGATGACGCCATCAATAGCCTGCGGCAGTTCGTTGCACCAGGTAACACGGCTAAAATTATCGTCGCCAAGTACGCCCTGCAAGTAACGTTGCTGGCGCTGCTGGAGCTCGGCACTGGGTTCTAATATGCTGTATTTAAAATCGGGAGTGTTCGAAAATGCGTTGATGATACTGGCTGCAAGCTTGCCAGAGCCAGCCCCAAGCTCAAGCACTGTCGGCTCGGTTGCTGCAAATATTTGTTGGCACTGGCGTGCAATACATTGCCCGAACAAGGGCGATACTTCAGGAGCGGTTATAAAGTCACCGCCCTCACCAAACTTGTGTGCACCAGCCATGTAGTAACCCAAGCCAGGCTCATACAGCGCAAGCTGCATGTACTCAGCGAAGCTCAGTGTTTGGGTTTTAAGTTTCTGCTCAACCAGTACCTGAAGGTATTGGCTTGTTTGTGCAGCAACTGCATCGGGTAAAGGCAGAGCGAGATCAGCGCTCACGCTCACGGAGCGGCACTCTGAGCCTTGCTGCCCCGCTCGATAATCACTCCAACATCGGTATTGCCATCGAGCGCATCCGGCTTGTGCAGCGTCAACTTAACCCACTGCACATGGTATTTTTCCTGCACAATGCTGGCGATATTTTCTGCCAGGGTTTCAATTAATTGAAACTCGCTGTTTCTGATGTACTCCAGTAGATCGTCCGACAAGGTTTTATAGTTGAGTGCGTCATTGATATCTTCCGTGCGAGCCGCTGTCGCAACATCAGCTGACATCTCAAGATCAATCCGCAGCCGCTGTCGGATTTTTCGTTCCCAGTCGTAAATGCCGATAACGGCATCGGCCTCAAGGTTGTGGATAAAGACAGTGTCCATAGTGAGGGGCAGGCTGTTTAGGTCAAAAGGAATTATCGTTGAGCAAAAAAAAGCCCGAACGCATCGGGCTTTTAGGCAAACGTTGGGAATACCAATGCTTACTTGATCTTTGCTTCCTTGTACATCACGTGCTTGCGTACCTTAGGATCAAA
>CALHRQ010000306.1 GCA_938038175.1 uncultured Granulosicoccaceae bacterium
CGCCTGACGCAACCGCCGGCGGCACCGATTCGGAACCAACACCGGAACCGGAACCAGCCGAAGACGAACGCAGCACACCGCCAACGCAGGAAGAACTGGACTACTATCTGGCTAACAGTGATTCGATTCCACAGCCGGATATCGATCCGCAATTAAATTATTTACACCGAGTAACAACCCGTTCCAAATCCGCGCAATCGCTTTATATCCATGCGTTTGATCATCGCATACAGCTGGAAGATATGGCAGAGCAGGCAGGTGTACCGTTGACAAGAGTGCCTCTATTAAAGCAACTTTTGCATGCAGCAACATTGCGCGTTATAGATGAGCTTGATCTGGGCAGTAGTGGCGGGCTACTTTGTGATCATATATATGGTCAGGATGTTTTAAATGCGGCAACCGGTTCTGGTACTTGGGTGGCAAGGCCTGTTGAACTGCCAAAAGCCATTCCACTGGAATTTGAGCAAGGCAAGAGTATTGGTACCCTTTTAAAAAGCTGGCCTCTGGAGCACATTATTAAGTGTCTGGTTTTTTATAGCGCACACGATCCCCTGACTTTGCGTGATGTACAGGATAAAAAAATAATAGAGCTATACGATGCCTGTTGTCACAGTCAGCATGAACTGCTGCTCGAAATCATCCCGCCAACCGAGTCGCTGTCAGTCGGGGAATCTGTATTTAGTAGTATCGAGCATCTGTTTTCAATCGGTATCAGGCCAGATTGGTGGAAGTTGCCCTGTATGGAGCGAGAGTGGGTGGATAAAGTCGATGCGCTGATAAAAGAGCAATCGCCGCATTGCCACGGTATTGTGGTGCTGGGGCTCGATGCACCCAGCAATGTTCTGGCTGAGGGGTTTAAGGCCTTTCAAAGCAGCCAACTGGTAAGGGGATTTGCCGTTGGCAGAACCATTTTTGGTGTGCCAGCCAAAGCCTGGTTTGAAAATAAAATAGACGATGATGCGTTAATTGAGCAAGTTGCTGCAAACTATACAAACGTTATAAGGCTATGGCAGAACGCCATGAAAGTGAACTGATGCGATGGCAAGTTTCCCAGGGTAGTTTGTCTGGATTACCACTTGTGTGGATTACTCGATGTCGGTGTCGTTATGTCCTGATAAAATGCGTGTAGACAGCGTTGCGTCTGGATCGCTTTTTGTCTGGTTTGCTTTTTGTCTGGTTTACTGTGTGTAGAGTTTTTCTCACCCCTTGGTTTAGTAATAGATAATACACAACCCAATACTTGTACAATACACGCACGCGTACACTGGCAGACCTACCCTGTACATAAATTAGACACGCGCAAGCCAAAAAGGAGCTTAAACAATGTCAACGGTAAAACTCACTCTGGCTCAGGCGCTAGTACGCTATTTGTGCGCACAGAAAACAATCGTTGATGGTGAAAAGGTAGCGCTATTTGCTGGAGTATGGGCCATATTTGGTCATGGCAATGTACCTGCGCTAGGTGAAGCCCTGCATGATGTAAAAGATCAGCTCCCCACTTACCGAGGGCAAAACGAACAGGGCATGGTGCACACAGCAGCAGCATTTGCAAAGCAAATGCGTCGGCGTCGTATGATGGTCTGCACAAGTTCTGTAGGGCCTGGTGCATCCAACATGCTAACAGGTGCAGCAACCGCTTATGTTAATCGGCTGCCGGTTCTACTTTTGCCGGGTGACACCTTTATGCATCGCGCTTCAGCTCCCGTTCTGCAGGAAGTTGAAAGACACGACGATGCAACTGTCAACGTTAACGATTGCTTCAAGCCGATATCAAACTATTTCGACCGATTCTCCAAGCCTGAGCAACTAATTGCCTCATTACCGCGAGCGGTCGCAGTGCTCACAGATCCTGAGCTTTGTGGTCCTGTCACACTCTGCTTGCCACAGGATGTTCAGGCAGAGTCCTATGATTTTCCTGCGTCTTTTTTTGAGGAGCGTGTGCATACCTTGCAGCGCCTCGGTGCAGATCCATCTCAGTTGAATGAAATAGCTGGCTTGATCAAAGCATCTTCAAAGCCGGTCGTTGTCGCTGGTGGTGGTGTGCATTATTCAGGAGCGGTTGAAGCGTTAAGAGCATTTGTAGAAACACATAAAATTCCGCTTGTTGAGACCTCTGCTGGAAAAGGTGCTTTAGGTTACTCGCATCAGCTCAATGCGGGTGGTGTGGGTGTGGTGGGCAGTAGTGCCGCTAATGGTATTGTGAATGATGCTGATCTTGTTATCACGGTGGGCACAAGGCTCAGCGATTTTACAACTGGCTCACGTACGGTTTTGTCGAATACCCGTGTGCCACAGATCAATATCAATGTTGCGCATTTAGATGCTTATAAACACGCTGCGCACGGTTTGCGCTCCGATGCCAAACGTGCGCTGGAAGAGCTTGCACCGTTATTAAAAGGTTGGTCTGGGAGCGATGCACATATTGAGAAACTCTCATCACTAAAAAGCGAATGGCAAACCACAGCAACAGACGCAGTAAAACCGGGTAATGCCACACCATCTGATGCGCAAGTGACTGGCATGATCAATGAGGCGGCTGATCTTGCCAAAGATGTATTGGTTGTAGCAGCGGGGTCGATGCCCGCAGAGGGTATGAAGCTATGGCAAGGCGAATCCGCTCGCGGCTATCATTCCGAATACGGGTTCTCCTGCATGGGGTATGAGATAGCAGGTGGCGTTGGCGTCAAGATGGCAGAGCCTGATGCTGATGTCTTTGTGGTTGTTGGTGACGGAAGCTATCTTATGCTCAATTCGGAACTGATCACCTCGGTAGCCTTAAAGCAGAAAATAATTTTAGTGGTACTTGATAATCGCGGCTTTGGGTGTATTAACCGATTGCAAAATGGTTGTGGTGCTGATCCGTTCAATAACCTTTGGGATGACGGAATGGCGGACATGGCTGACTATCCAAAAATTGATTTTGCAGCTCATGCTACGGCCATGGGCGCGACCAGCGAGCATGTCGAAAACCTGAGCGACCTTGCTGCAGCGCTAAAGCGTGCCAAAGCTTCTGATAAAACCTACTGTATTGCGATCGACACCAATGCTGTTGATTCCACAGGCGGTGGTAGTTGGTGGCAGGTTGGCATACCTGAAGTGTCAAGCCGTAAAAGTGTCCTTAAGGCCAAAGCTGATTGGCAGGACAGCGGCAAAAAAGATCAAGCATTCTGATGTTGGATCTCTCACTAAAGCGCACACTGGATGCTGTGTGTATGGGGCGAGCTGGCCTTGATCTGTATGCTAACGAACTCAATACAGATTTTTCAGACGTCAAGCAATTCAATAAGCATGTTGGTGGCTCACCTGCAAACATCGCAGTGGGCATGTCTAAATTAGGTGCTCGTGTCGGGTTTATCGGCAAAATATCCGATGATGTTGTTGGTCATTACGTTAAAGATTATCTTGCTAGTGAAAAGGTAGATGTTAGCGGTATTAGCCTTGATGCAACCGGTACCAGAACCAGTCTTGCTTTGACTGAGATGCGTGCAGATAATTGCGCGGTTGTTATCTATAGAAACAACGCTGCAGATCTTGCGCTGGTTAAAGAAGATGTTGATGCAGACTATGTCGCGAGTGCGCGCATGTTAATCGTGTCGGGCACTGCGCTTAGTGCGTCGCCTTCACGAGATGCTGTTTTCGCGGCCATTGATGTGGCAACAGCCAATAATAATCTTGTTGTGCTGGATCTTGATTATCGCGCTTATACCTGGGGCTCTCTTGATGAGGCCGCCAATGTTTATCAACGTGCTGCCAAAGCTGCCCATCTTCTAATCGGTAATCAGGAGGAGTATGAAGTGATGGGTGTACCTGCGGGTGCAGATCTGCAAACTACCGCGAAAGCTTGCTTGCAAGGTGAGACAAAAACAGTACTAATAAAGGCAGGTGAGCTTGGCTCACATGTGTTTCGTGATAACGGCGAGCATTTTACACAAGGTCGTTTTGATGTTGATGTAGTCAAACCGTTTGGCGCAGGTGATGCTTACGCAGCTGGTATTTGTGCAGGGCTTGCCCATGATCTTTCAATTGAGCAATGCGTTGAGCGTGGTGCGGCTGCTGCAGCGATTGTTGTTGCGGGCTATTCTTGTTCTTCTGCATCACCAGATAAAGAAACGCTTGAGAAATTTATGGCTCAAAACACAGCACTCAAGATTACTTAAGCGTTTTTGATATTTGAGCGCCTTAACTGCAGTGTTGTAAGTGTATTGCCGTAACTATAGTGATGTAGCTGTAGTGTTGTAAATGTATTGCTATAAACCTGTTTTTATAACTTGCAATACTTAATCTGAACTGCTCTAGCTCAAATGCTTTGTTGTGGCGTTTGAAAAAAAATAGTTGATACAAGAAATTGATACAAAGGATACGATATGACTCGACACATCGCACCATTTGACAACAAGAACCAACCGATCGTTGCTGAAGGCAACGATGTCGTTCCCTTAATGTACTTCAACCGGGTTGTGCTACAGCCGGGGGAAGAGCACCAATACAATTTGAGCAAGCATGAATCCTGTGTGGTTCCAGTGACGGGTAGTTGTGATGTAGAGGTTGATGGTCAGCAATTTGAGAGTATTGGCGAGCGCAAGAGTTTATGGGAAGGTATGCCAAATGGCGTGTATGTGCCAGTGGGTTCAGATTGCACTATTCGTTGTAGCGACACTCCAATGGAGCTTTTTATCGCAGGCGGCGTTTATGAAGAAAGGCTCACGCCATTTGCTATCCGCACTGATGACATTGATAAGGTACAGTACGGTTCGGATGACACCAAAACCCATCGTAAAATAAAACACATATTGGGTCAGGCCAATGCCGATAAGCGTGGTCGTTTATTGGTTAGCGAGTTGTTTACGGTAGGCGCAGGGGGCTGGTCAGGCTTCCCGCCACACAAGCACGACACAGAACGCCCACCAATTGAAACACGCTACGAAGAAGTATATCAATTCCGTTTTAATCCCGATAATGGATTTGGTTGTCAGTTTGATTACCTGGAAGACGGAGGCATGGGTGAGCCACACCATATAAAAAATGGTAGCACGTATATGATTGATAAAGGCTATCACCCGTGTGTGGCAGCACCTGGTTATGAAATGTATTACTTTACGATTATTGTTGGCGAGCATTCCAAATCATTAATTCAGTTTTTTGAGCCAACACACGAATACCAGGTGGAAACCATCCCCGGTATTAAAGACATGGTAGCGAAATTCAAATAAAGCAATGCGCTGCACTCTCAAATCACTTCTTGAAGCCGCAATGCAAAGCGGTTATGCCGTTCCTTTTCCGAGCATAGCGGTGAAAGTGCTTCAGCTATCGCTCATGCATGGCGCCAGCGGCATTGCTGTAAATGACTTGCAAAAAAAGTCTAATACGCAATTCTGCAAAAGCAATATTGGAATGCGGTTGGCTATGGTGTTTGGGCGTTCACTAAGAGACGCATTAAACGATAATCACAAAGAATTTAATCGGCTAACGATTTTTTAGTAAAATTATTCCAGCATTACAAATAGAAGTAACGCGCGATATCCAATTGCCTGGGTCTGCAAGACGCAGTGCTGCAAAAAAAGAGCGAAAAGTATGACGTATAGAATTGGCAATGCCCCTTGTTCCTGGGGAGTTGAGTTTGGTGATGATCCACGCAACCCCACTTGGCAAAGTGTGTTGGATGATGCGCAGCAGGCTGGATATAAAGGTATGGAGCTAGGCCCGCTAGGGTTTCTGCCTGAAGATCCTTCGGAGTTGACAGATGCCATGCAAAGTCGAGGTTTGACCCTAACGGCAGCTGTTATGTTCAGGCCACTTCACGATCCTGCCAAATGGGATGAGATTCAAGATGTCACACATCGAACCTGTAAAAGTTTAAAAGCCCTTGGCGCTAGTCAGTTTGTTTTAATCGACAGTATCTCGGAATTGCGTGTGCCCACCGCAGGTCGCCCTGATGAAGCGCAACGCTTAAGTGATGCAGATTGGACAGGCATGATGGAGCGTATGACTACCGTGTGCAAAATTGCCAAAGAAGACTATGGCATGACCACCTCTTTACATGCGCATGCAGCGGGCTTTATCGAGTTTGAAGATGAGATTCATCGCGCGATGGATGCGATTCCTGAGTCTCTGCTCGGGTTATGCATCGATACTGGGCATTGTGAATACGCTCAAACTGATCCTGTAGCAATGTTTGATCGGTACCATGCGCGTGCGACATACGTACACTTTAAAGATGTGGATAACAAAGTGCGTCTACACGTTGTAGATAATCGTATTGGCTTTTACGATGCCTGTGCTCAGGGCTTGTTCTGTAACCTGGGCGAGGGTGCTGTCGATTTTGAAGGGTTCAAGGCCGTTTTGGCAAAGCATGAATTTGCTGGCTGGGCAACGGTCGAGCAGGATTGCGATCCAGCTGCGGGTAATCCTGTTTTAGATGATGCTAAAGCCAATTACAATTTCTTGAAATCAGTGGGCTTGGCAATAGCGTAACCTCAGGCTTAAAAGTAATTAGCCATTACTAAAATAACAACTTAATATTGGGCAAGGTAATATGAATAAATTGAATTGGGGTCTTATCGGTGGCGGTAAAGGCAGTCAGATAGGTGATGCGCATCGTATTGGTGCTGCCATGGATAATTGCTTTGAGCTGGCTGCTGGTGCTTTGGATATTGATCCTAAACGAGCTAAGAGTTATGCAAAACAATTAGGCATAGCAAGTGATCGATCTTATGCGGATTGGCAGTCTATGCTCGAAGGCGAAGCAGGGCGTGAAGATGGTATTAAACTCGTTACAGTGGCAACACCAAACGCAACGCATTACGAAATAAGTAAAGCGTTTTTAAATAAAGGCATTCATGTTTTATGTGAAAAGCCTTTGACTATGACGGTTAAAGAGGCCAACGCTCTACAGGCACTGGCAGAAAAAAAGAACTGTTTGCTTGCGGTCAATTTTGGTTACACAGGTTATCCGATGGTACGTCAGGCACGGGCAATGGTCAGAAGTGGCAAGCTTGGAAAGATCAGGTTAATGTCTGCGCAGTTTGCACACGGCCATCATTCTGATGCCGCGGATATGGATAACCCAAGAGTTCGTTGGCGTTATGATCCGGCACAGGCGGGCGTTTCATCAGTGCTGGCTGATTGCGGCATTCATGCATTGCAAATGGCCACTTATATTGCTGATCAGCAAGTAGAGTCATTACAAGCGCATTTTCTATCGGGTGTAGAAGGGCGTGAGCTTGAAGATGATGCGTCTCTTACGGTAGCTTTTTCTGGTGGCACTACTTGCAGGCTGTGGACCAGTGCAATTGCACTCGGGCACATGCATGGTCTTGCGATCGAAGTGTTTGGTGAGAAAGGCGGGCTTAGCTGGCATCAGGAACAACCGAATCAACTTTATTACACACCGCTTAACAAACCAACACAAATTATCGAACGAGGTAGTCGTGGTTTACATAAAGATGCGACCTTGTCTTCACGTATTGCAATTGGCCATCCAGAAGGCATGATGCCAGCCTTTGCCAATATCTACCGAGATTTACGCGCTGCAATGGATGGTGATAAATCGGCTGTAGACAGATTGCCCATGGTTGACAGTGGTGTGGAAATGGTCAAGGTAGTGCAAACAGCAGCAAAGTCTGCAAGATCTGGCGGCAAATGGTTGAAACTATGAAGCAATTAAAAATTGGCTTGCTTGGAGCTGGTCGAATTGGCAGTGTGCATGCAGATGCGATTGCATCTGTATCTTCTGCGAGGCTGATTGCTGTGGCTGAGCCGATGGCAGAAGCTGCAAGCTTGATCAAAGAAAACCACGGTGCTGATATTCGTAGCATAAATGAAATTGCTGAATCAAATGATATTGATGCAGTCATTATTTGTACACCAACCGATACGCATGCCAATTTAATCGAACAGTTTGTAAGTGAAGGAAAAGCGGTTTTTTGTGAAAAACCGATCGACCTGGATTTACAACGCGTTCGCGATTGTCTCGGCTTTGTTGAAAACAATAAAGGCACTCTTATGCTGGGATTTCAGCGTCGCTTCGATCCCGATTTTGTGGCGTTAAAAAAGAGTATCGATAACGGTGATATTGGTAAAGTTGAAATGATCACCTTAACCAGTAGAGACCCAGCCCCGCCGCCAATTGATTATATAAAACGTTCTGGTGGCATTTTCCGTGACATGGCCATTCATGATTTTGATGTAGCACGCTGGTTGCTTGGCGAAGAGGTGAGCAGTGTCATGGCTGCAGCTTCAGTACTGACCGATAAAGCGGTGGGTGAGGCGGGCGACTTTGATAGCGCCAACATTATTCTTAGCACGGCATCAGGCAAGCAATGCACGATTACCAATAGCAGGCGTGCCAGTTATGGCTATGATCAAAGAATCGAAGTGCATGGTTCCAAAGGCTCCGTTAGTGCAGGAAACCATCATCAATCACGGGTAACTGTGGCAAATGCGCAAGGGTATACACAACCACCTTTGTTGGATTTTTTTATGTCTCGCTACATTCCAGCTTATTCGGCTGAAATCAGGGAATTTGTATCAGCGGTCAATGAGAAACGGGCACCCGCTGTCACTGGTATTGATGGTTTGCGTGCGCTGGAGCTTGCTGAAGCTGCGCTTGAATCTGTGCGAAATTCCACCGTAGTTCAGTTAGACTAAGCGTTTCATTCTGCTACAAAGCACAGCTTCCTAAAATAGCTTAAATTGCTGCTTCGAGCCCCAGCAGGCTCATGCCTGGAAGCGTGTTTTGATTCTCAGCAGGTGAATGGTGATGTTAAAGAAGGGCTGCTATGGCAGCTTCAAAGCTGGTGTATGTTATACACAATGATTTGCTATTGATGGTAAAAAAACTATCGCAGGCTGACATTAAAAAGTTGGTGTTTTTTGGGCAAGACGATCAAATTAATTCTGACAAGAAGGCTGACCAGGGTACGTTTAGTGCACAATGGCATGTCATTCCCAGCGGTGGGTCTATACCTCTCAT
>CALHRQ010000307.1 GCA_938038175.1 uncultured Granulosicoccaceae bacterium
ATGTCAGGTAGGCATTGTACACCTTGGTTTTGGTGCGTTTCATCGTGCCCATCAAGCGGCCTATATCGATACCTATATGGATATAACTGATGATCTAAGATGGGGTATAGCGGCGGTAAATTTACGCGATGCCGATGCGCATGTCTTCAAAGCTGCTGCTATAGATAATGAAAATCACAATGGGTATTTTATAAAATCGTATTCTGCAGAAGGCAATGTTGACCTACGCCGAGTTCGAAGTCACATTAAGTTCGAAGACTGGAGTACCGGCAAAACTGAAGCAGAATCACTTCTCTCAATGCCTTCTGTTCATATGGTTACGATCACAGTGACTGAAAGTGGATACTATACTGACCAAGACGGTAATTTGAATCTTGAAGATGCCACGATCAAAGCAGAGCTTAAAGGCAGCGCAACTCAAACCGTTTATGCCTACCTGCGCGCAGCTATTGCCGCGCGAGTTGCTGCAACTAAAGCGCCACTCACTATTGCTTGCTGTGACAATATTCGCCAGAACGGTAAGATGTTGCAGCGCAATTTCCTTACATACCTAAGGACATGCAAGGAAACCGATTTAGCTTCGTGGGTTGAAAGTAATGTTAGCTTCCCCTGCTCTATGGTAGATCGCATAACACCGCGAAGCCCTCCCGAATTAAGTGAAGAGTTATCAGCGCTGGTTGGCAAGCCTGTTACCTCGCCTGTTATGGCAGAAGACTTTACACAGTGGGTACTGCAATCAATTGCGGCAGCCGACATGCCAGAGCTCTCTAAGGCCTCCGTGACTGTAACCGCTGACGTAGATCCATATGAAGAAACCAAGATCAGAGTACTAAATGGTGGGCATACCTCCTTGGCATACATGGCAGCTTTGGAAAAAGTCGAGACTTTTGATGAAGCTATGCGCGTACCTCATCTTTTAGAACACTTTGAGAACTTCGAAAAAAAAGAGGTATTACCAGCGCTAACGTTAGAACTACCTTTTTCGAAACATGACTATCTAAGAGATATTACTTTGCGTTTTGGCAACGCAGCAATTGGTGATACCGTTGCCAGAATCTGCGCCGATGGTATGGTCAAATTTCCTATTTTTATACGACCCACTATCGAAGATTGCTTAATGCAAGGGATCGTGCCCGTTCATTCGATTCGCAGTATAGCCAGCTGGTATGTATTTGCGCGTCACGTCGATGCTGGCAAGATTGAGTTTGAATACCTGGAGCCGAATTGGAACGAGCTAAAAGAGTTGCTTGGATCAGATAGCTTCATCACTAACCGTCAATTGTGGGGCGATTTGCCCACCACTTACCCAGAATTCGCTGAAACTCTGCGATTAGAAATCACAGAAATGGAGTCAAAATGGCCAGTTTAACGCTACGTGATGTAAAGAAAAATTATGGCGAAGTGCAGGTCATACACGGCGTCGATCTTGACATCGTTGATGGTGAATTTGTTGTTTTCGTTGGTCCATCCGGCTGCGGTAAATCTACTTTGCTACGAATGATTGCTGGTTTGGAAGAAATTTCAGGCGGCTCTGTTTCAATCGGAGACAGAGAGGTCAATGAGGTTGCAGCGTCAAAACGCGGTGTGTCAATGGTCTTTCAAACCTATGCACTTTATCCGCATATGACGGTATATAAGAACATGGCATTTGGCTTAAAGCAGGCTAAAACTGACCCTGCTGAAATTGACAAGCGCGTAAAGGAAGCAGCCGAAATACTGCAAATAACAGACTATCTTAATCGTAGCCCACGTAACCTCTCCGGTGGACAACGTCAGCGGGTCGCGATTGGTCGTGCCATTGTTCGACACCCGGAAGTGTTTTTATTTGATGAACCTCTTTCTAATCTTGATGCTGCGTTACGTGTGCAAACGCGCCTGGAAATTGCACGCCTACACGAAAGCTTGAAAACCACAATGATCTATGTAACACATGATCAGGTTGAAGCTATGACATTAGCAGATAAGATTGTGGTTTTACGCGATGGTCGAATCGAACAAATAGGATCCCCCATTGCTCTGTACGAATATCCAGAAAATGCGTTTGTAGCTCAGTTTATCGGTAGCCCGAAGATGAACTTCTTTTCAGGTGAGGATCTGACGCAAAGTGGGAATGCAAAGCTGGGCCGAGACGTTGAACCTGGCATGCAGGTTGGATTGCGGCCTGAACACCTTTCAATTACTGACAACTCAAATTCAGTTGTTGAGGGAACACTCGAGCTGGTTGAAAATCTGGGTGAATATTCTTTGGTTCACTTAAGGACAAGTAGCGGTGTTGAGTTTATTGCCAAAACTGAAAAACCGCCTGAAACACCAAAGGGAACTGTGATTAGCTTTACGGTCAAGCCTGAACTTGCACACTTTTTCGATACCGAATCTGGTGGGCGTCTAGCATAGAGAATTTATGCAATTTTTTGGCTGGCTTAATTTTTAAATCAAGTGCCAGATTAGGTGTAGGCTTCTAAAGCGAAGCCCTGTTAACACTACGCGTTTGGTGCAACTTAACAACCACGCAATCCTGACACAACTCATTACCATGGAAATTTAACGTTCTATTCGATCAAGCGTGTGTCTGTGTTTTTTATAGGCTCAGGGGCCTGCTAAGAACGACTACAGAGGACTCAAAATCCCCGCTTAGATAGCCGAGTTATTCATCCTGACACTTTGTTGACAAACACCAGTGAGGATCCAATTTGTCGAGCATACGTAAGTAGGCTGGCCATTCCGGTAATAAAACATCTGCACCGGCTTGTGACGCACCACTCTCAAATTGGTCACGTGTTTTAAGAACAGCATCCATACTTGGACGCTTAAGCGTCGCACCACCTGCAACGGCCGCCATCGCTTTTAACTGAACACCGGCGCAATCTTCAAAATGATATAGCCTGGTGATGGTATGCGCAATTGTAGGGCCACTGACTAATATTCCATGATTGTTTAATAGCATTGTGTGATTGCTTTTACCTAAATCTTTGACCAGGCTTTCTCTCTCTGCTGCATCCAGCGCAATACCCTGAAACTCATGCATACCAATACGTTCGTGAAACATGCATCCCATTTGTGTAAGCGGAATGAAACCTTCCTCAAGACAACAGATAGCTGTGGCATTCTGGGAATGTGTGTGAGCAATACATTGTAAGTCAGGCCTGGCTGAATGAATCGCTGAATGAATCGTTAACCCAGCAACGTTAACAGGATAAGGCGAGTTTTCGAGTTTATTACCCTCCATATCTATTTTGACAAGATTGAATGGTGTGATTTCGTCATAAGCATGACCAAAAGGATTGATCAGTAAGTGCTCGGTACCGGGAATGCGTGCAGTAATGTGGTTATAAACCTGAGATGTCCAACCATGCAAATGCACAATTCGGTATGCTGCTGCGAGATCAAGGCGTGTGAGCCATTCTCGTTTTTGCATACCATTAGGCACATGACTAAGTGCTTTGGATGATCCAGAATCTATAATCGAGCTACTTGCAGGTTCATTTATCATAGGCTCACTTCTTGTACACCCACTTTTTTATTGGCATATTTTATTGGCATGGTATTGAGCATATTGGTTTGATTGCTTTGCATAGCCGGGTGGAGAATATCCAGTTTTCTGGAATCAGCTAAATGCAATTTAAAATAGATTTTGAATATTTTAGTTTGACTTATAGTGGGATGGAAGTCTACGCTATGTCCAATTCGTCTACTGATAAATCTGAACCCTGAATTATCAGTTACTTACGACATACTTTTTTGCCAAAAGATAGGCTAAAAAAGCCATGTTTTGGTGATCGTTACTCAATGGTGAGTCGTATGGTTTCATCGTATTTTAGTTTCTTAAGCATTTACTGAGGTTCTTAAGCATTAACAGAGTTTAGGCAAAGCGGTCGCTTTTGCGATACGACAGCACAAAACACAGGCCTCATTCCAAGGAAAATTAATCAAGTGAGAATTGACGGGCTCCAGTACGCCAATTGGTCAGAAAAAATATTTAAACAGCTTCGTGAAGGGGGTGTTGATGCTATTCATGTCACCATTGCCTATCACGAAAATTTCCGTGAAACTGTTTTAAACTTCGAACAATGGAATAAATGGTTCGAGCAGCATAATGATCTGATCATGCCCGGCTTATACGCCAGCGATATCGATGCAGCCAAAGCAAGCAATCGTACAGCGGTCTATTTCGGCTTTCAGAACCCAAGTCCAATTGAGGATGATATTGGCCTGGTAGAAATATTGCATAGGCTGGGCGCTCGCTTTATGCAGCTAACATACAACAATCAGTCTTTACTGGCTTGCGGCTGTTATGAATCAGAAGACAGTGGCATTACGCGCATGGGCAAACAGGTTATCAAAGAAATGAACCGCGTTGGCATGGTCATCGACATGAGTCACTCTGCCGATCGCTCTACCATCGAAGCTGCAGAATTATCGACCAGACCGATTGCTATAACTCACGCCAACCCTCATGCCTGGGCGCCTGCGCTGCGAAATAAGCGAGATGCAGTTATTCAGGCCGTCACCGAAAACGGTGGCATGCTTGGTTTTTCACTATATCCTCACCACCTCAAAGACAAGACTGAATGTAGCTTGCTAAGCTTTTGTCAGATGATTGCTGATACAGCTGAAAAATACGGAGTAGAACACCTCGGCATCGGCTCTGATCTGTGTCAGGATCAACCCGATTCTGTGGTTGAATGGATGCGTGTAGGGCGTTGGACAAAAGACATTGATTATGGCGAAGGATCGGCTTCCAACGCAGGTTTTCCACCCATGCCAGACTGGTTCAAAGACAACCGTGATTTTCATAATATTGAGAAAGGTCTGGCAGAAGTAGGCTTCACAGCTACCGAAGTGTCTGCTGTTATAGGCGAAAACTGGTATCGTTTTTTTAAAGATAACTTTGGACCTGCTGAATAAGCCTCTTTTAGTTAGCTTAATCATCCCTTTCCTGCGCAGGCTGTAGTAAATTAAGCTTGGTTCAACAAATACTACAAACATGGGTAGCGTATGAATATTTCTGGAAAAAAAGCAGTCGTTTTTGGTGGAACATCTGGCATTGGTCTGGCCACATCCCGCCAACTGGCTGCATTGGGAGCAAACGTTGTTGCAATTAGCCGCGACCCATCCAAGGCTACAGACTTGCCTTCAGGTGTTACCACAGAAAAATGCGATGCCAGAGATGGAGAGGCGGTTGCAAAGCTGCTTGCCTCTCTTGCACCTTTCGACATTCTTGTTAGTGCAGCTACCGGCGGCAGCCGTGCCATAGGCGAATTTGCCAGCATGGATATGGATGGATACAAGGGCTCCTTTGACAAGCTGTGGGGCTATGCAAACGTTGTACGAAACGGCATTGAGCATTTACCTGATCACGGCGCAATCGTACTAGTATCCGGATCTCCTGCGCGCCGTTGCGGCCCTGGTCAGGTTGCCCTCTCTTCAGTTGGTGGAGCGGTTGAAGCATTAACGCGTGCGGTCGCTAAAGAAATCGCACCTAAACGCATTAATGTCATGTCACCAGGTCTTATAGACACCCCTATGGTGCCCTTACAAGGTAAGGAGCGTGACGCACACTACGAACGTCTTACTGGCAGCAACCTGATAGCGCGGCCAGGAACAGCAGATGAATGTGCAGAGGGTATCGTGTTTCTGATTCAAAACGACTTTGTCACGGGAACAACGCTTGATGTTGATGGCGGGATCTTATTGTCTTAAGTGCTTGCCCGTCTCAACCAAGCGTAAGCCTGAACAAATGTCGACATAGACTTCAACCGCGAACTGCTAACTGGTTTGTTTAAAAAAGCTAAAGCGTCATACAGCTGGATCATCACTTGCGGTGACCGGTTCAGCAATAACAACAAATCGCTTGCTGCCCCCGACTTGTAGTGCATTGAACGGATAGCATGTGATAAGTACCAAAGCATGTTGTGATTTGGATACCATCAATTCCTGATCGCTGGAATCCGCAACAAAGCTCTTGATAACCCGAAATTGTTTCTCTACGCCATCAGCTGTGTGCAAGTAGATCGGGTGCTTGCTGTTTATACGGCTGAGAAATCGCAAATGACTATCCCTGTGACCACCAATACCATAGACACCACTTGCAGCAGTATCCGATAATGCTCTAATTCGTCCTGGACCAAAAGCCATTGCCTCTCCAGATACTCCTTCCAGTACTATTAAAGATTCGCCTAAGGCTGGAATATCTAGCTTGGCAGTGGGCCATGTATCAGCCCATGGCCAGGCCTTTTGCACTTTACCCATTTGTAAAGATTTCTTCCAGGCGCTCTCCAGCAACTGTTGCCCGACACTCGCCTTTATCTGTATCCAGCTTGCATTTAAGCCAAACACTATCGCCAACAAAAAACACAGAGTAGCTAATTGCTTATTCATTTTAGGTTCGGTGTCCATTTTTTGTTGTGAAAAAACCAGAAGTAAATTGAAAGCATCAACAGCGTAAGACAAAGCACAAACAACATATCTGACCCAGTAGAGCCGGCTGGAAAAGAAACTGGCTGCATGTCATTCCCATGAGGCATAAGATTCGGCACCGTTTTATTGCTTAGTACCTCGTCAGCCGGGCGAGTCACGACTTTTTCTACTGCCAGAAAGCTGGCATAGCGCGACACGATCTGATGATCCAGCGATAGCTTCAATATTAGTGATTTATAAAAATCAGGATCCTGATGCAAACGCTGTTGATCCTCCAGCGATTCAATTTTGCTCTTTGCCCAAATGGTTGATAAACCCGTATTGACATAAGGTGTGCGCTCCAGCGAAATGTGTTCTTCCCACAATGCATTATCCCAAGTGCCTGTTATAGAAAAATCACTGGCATTGCTACCTAATTTAGCCGCAATAACTACAGGTTCGTTAGCATAGAGATCAGGAATGGGTTCAGCTGCAATTTCAGTGCTGTTATCATCAAACTTGAGCGAGATATCGGTTAGAGTCGGGTTCTCTAATTTGTACAGTAGTTCACTCATTGCCGCCTGCGCCTCAGACAAGCTATAAATGTGCTGCGATGTGCCTCTGCCTGCTTGCGCAACTTTGCGCATAAACCACTGATTGGGTGCCGTTCCAATGCCGACAGTAAACAATCGGGCGCCTCTTAACTGCTTTGTTACTGTCTTTATCACCGAATCTTCATATCCAACACTGCCATCGGTGATGAACACGACTTGTCTTAGTAGTCCTGATTGCTGAAAACCCAGTGCTGCCTGCAAAGCTGGCATCATTTCGGTACCACCATCAGCATTGAGCTTTTCAGTAAAACGCCGTCCCAAATCCAGATTAGTGCTTGTTGCTGCTTGTGGGTTAGTAAACAATGCTTGAAAGCTTGAGCTAAATTCAATGATATTAAATTTATCGAGATGGCTCAGGCCAGACAAAGCACTCAACAGTGCTGATTTGGCTGCCTCAATGGATGTACCTGCCATTGAACCTGACGTATCTATAACCAAAATCAATTCCCTCGGCACATCAGGAATATCACTTTTGGCAGCAGGTGGCTGGACTGTTGCCAGAAGATACTCCTCGCCCTTAACGGTTTCTTTCCATGCTTGAATTGTCGGCATATTGGATGTAACGGGTACCCATTCAAGGATAAAATCCCTATCAAGGTGATTGCTTCCTAAAACAGAAAATTCAATACTGGAATCGCCCGCCCTGGTGCTCAACATGTGGCTCAGACTATGTACCCCATTGTCTGTGAAGCTACCATGAAGGGTACCCTTAATACTTACTGAGTTACCAACACTCTCCGTATTCGAATCCAGTCGGACTTGAGGTGGCGTTATATCGGTTGGATCTTGAACCTGTGAGTTGGAATATCGGGGTGTTAGGGTAAGCGGAATTCTTAGACCGTATTTATCATTTGTATAAGGTACCGTTTGTATATAGCCAAGCTTTATTGTGATTTTTTCGTCAGGAGGGACATTGGCAAATCGAGTTGAGAATAAATTTGGCCGATGCTGACTTACCAATCCTGCTACTTTCCCACTTTGTTTAGCAGCTTCGTATTCTTGTTCTGCCAGCTTTTTCTCTAACACCTCACCGAGGATTACGCGTTCACCAATGCTAATTTCCAACTTGTTCACGCCGGCTTGATCAGGCAAAGGAAAAGTATAGAGACCTGCTACCCAATCAGTTGACCGGTTATGAAATGTTTGTTCTAGTTCAACTTTGGCAACAATGCCGCTGATATCAATTTTTACCGATGTATCGAGTACAGGAGCAGAAAGATAGCCATTGGTATTTTTAAGATACAAGGTCGCACTGCTGAGCTCATCAAGATTCGGTTCTGTTTCTATAAATTCTGTATTCGCCAACAGTGCATTGGTGTATAGCATATTTATACCCATTAACAGTACTAAACAGTGTACGACTGTCACTGATCTCACTTTAATTGACTTCACCTGGTTATTCCCTGGTCTTTTATGAAGTCTTCATTAAAACAGCCAAAGTAGTCAAAAGCCTGTAAGAAATTCGGATCTATTACGACTGATTATGACGAAATCTGATACTTTATCTAAAGGCTACAAGCTTGAGTTGTGGTGGGGTAGTTAGGTATTAAACAGGTGCGTACGATGCACATTGTTAATGACAGTGTTTTCGTTGCTTTCTTGTACCGACCAGAAATATTTTTGGGATCTCAGACAATGCAGATATAACATTATATGAAACAAGAGATACCGATAACCTCATTAAACATATTTTCGAGCGGAGCAATCCTGCTCGCTGCACCGAGTCAACCTCTTCATAGTCCTTTCAGAAATGTGATCCTTGTATCACTATGTGTGTTTCATCTTTATACAAACCTCGTCTGGATCTGTTTTTTAAACGCACGCTGAACCAATGGCCTTTGTTTTGCTGTTCCGGGAATACCTTTCTCAATTGGGCAGCACAGGGACAAGTATGGCTTTAACTATCGGAAAGTTACTCTTAGGCAGTGACATTACTCATTCTCGATCGAAAACTAAATCTTTACTGATTAGCGCCTTGCTCGCTAGCACCAGTACTGCGATCGCAGCCCCCACTGTTTCAAACAACACAATCTCCTGGCCAGATGACGGCTGGTATCAGGTTGAAGAGATTTCTAGCAATGACATTGTCTGCCAAGGTGGGCGTCAATGCACCGTGACAGATGGTGCTTATCGCGTAATCCGTTTTAATAGAGATGGAGACACTCGCTTTGAAGTAAGTGTTGAAGGCTCATTAGAGCGGCGGCTCGATAATGAATCTTTTCAGGACACCCTTTCTATAACAGGTAATACTATTAGCTGGTCAGTGGATGGTTGGTATCAAGTACAAGATGCAACAGGCCAGATTTCATATTGTAATGGTGAAGATTCTTGTACCGTTCCTGGGCCAGCTCTATACATTGTTATAAACCACAGCCTTGGTTTGCGCACTCGTATTAACGTCCCAAACAATCAAGAACTCGTTACAGGCGTTACGGTTGTTGGACAAACCATTAGATGGCCAGACAATGGTTGGTATCAGGTTCAGCGCAGTAGTGATTACGTTAGCCTATGTGAAGGTGGGCTCAGTTGCGTTGTTCCGAACGGAAACTACATTGTTATAAATCACGATACGGGTGAGCGGTTTAAAAACATTGTTGTTGGCAATGACAACGATGCTGAAGACAATAGCAATGCTGACGATCAGGACAACGCACAGACAGATACACCAACCGATGCATCAACAGGCGCGCTAACACCCCTCCCAGGACGGCAGGATGAACCTGTCGCCATTACCCATGTATTCAATACTATTGAAGAAGTTAGTCTGGTACAAGACCCCAACCCAAGACTACCAAGAGATACTAGCCAAGACATCTCGTTGGATGACTTTCTCAACAACCCTATCCCTCCGATCACTACCGCACCAGGGGATATTAATGTATCTGCAAACAGCCCACCGTATTTTAAAAACCTTATGGATGTGACCGGATTTGCAGGTGAGGAAATACGCGTATTACTTCAACCTGTGGACGATGATGGTGGTGTTGCAGGCCTTTTCACCGAAAGTCGCCCCAGCGGCTCACGCGTGGTAGATAACTTTGATACAACAAAATCGTTTGTTTGGTACCCGTTCCAAAAGGATGTTGGTATCCATGACTTTTCGGCTACAGCAATAGACCCTGAAGAACCGCAGTACCGCACTAAAAGAACAGTACGGATACAGGTACTACTGCCCGATGATACCTCTGGTATCCGAAACCTCGCACCCAGCATCAACCGTGTTAGACCACATACGGTGCGTGTCGGTGACCCAGTGTCTATACAAGTCAAAGTGAACGACCCTAACGGAACTATCCCAACGCTAGAAGTGTTGAATTTACCTGATGGCGCAACCTTTGAGCCACACTATCAAGAACCTGATTTCAGTGTTATTCGCTTTCTGCCTGATCGCGCTGGAGAAGTTGTATTTGATCTACTGGCAAGGGACATTGACGACCCAAACAGTACTGCGCAAATCGCCGTTAGCATCAATGTGGTAGAGCCACAATCAACCCACAGACCAGGCAGCAGGCTACGTGATCTGGCAGAGATGCGAGATTTACAGATCGGTTATGCATCTTTACAGCACTTCTACAACAGACCCGATGGTGCCCTCTACGCCGATGTTGCAGCCGAGGAATTTAATATCGTCACCACAGAAAATTCACTCAAGTGGGTCTTTGTTAATCCTCTGCCCGGTCGCTATCGCTGGGCCGCAGTAGATAACCTTGTTAATTTTGCCAAAGCCAACAACATGGTTTTACATGGCCATACACTGGTCTGGTATACCGCTTTACCAGGTTGGGTAAGAGAGACGCCCATAGACGAACGTGAAGGCCATATGAAAGAGTTCATTGATCGTATCCTGGAACGCTACGCTGATGATATCGAGGTATGGGACGTGGTAAACGAAGCATTTGAGGATGATGGCCGCTACCGAAACAGCGTGTGGTTTGAAGCTATGGGTGAGTCGCATATTGACATTGCATTTGAACACGCCAGAGCTGCTGCACCAGATGCAATATTGCTATACAACGATTACGATGTATCGTGGTTTGGTCCAAAAGCGAATGCCATGTTTACGATGCTAGAAGAACAACTCGAGCGAGGCACACCGATTGATGGTGTTGGCTTTCAAATGCATCTTGACGCAGACTTTGATCTGTACGATCAAGTTGAGGTCAACTTTCAACGAGCGGCAGATCTGGGGCTTGATGTTTACATAACGGAGCTTGATGTATCGATGGTCTCGGGTTCAACCGAAGAGGATCAGGCAGAAGTGTATGGCCGTGTACTCGATATCTGCTTACGCCAAAGCCGTTGCAAGGCGTTTCAGCTTTGGGGTTTTACAGATCAGTACTCCTGGCGCGTAGAACGAAACCCACTGATTCTCGATGAACAGT
>CALHRQ010000308.1 GCA_938038175.1 uncultured Granulosicoccaceae bacterium
CTTTGTTGGCGACACCCAAGATGGAATTGTCATGCTTGCCAGAAAATTCTGGCTGGAAATCCCGCTCTGCCAGCATGTCGAATTCAGCCTTTAAAATCGCAGAAGGTGCTTTAAAGCCAGAGTTGGATGTGGGAGACGTAAATACCAGCGTCTTGTCCTTGATATCGGTTACGTTTTCGATGCCGCTGCCTGGGTAGGTGATAATTTCCATCTCATAGCCAAAGCTGTCGTCTTCACGTCCCATGATCACGAACGAGCGAAAGCCTGCACAGTTAACTGCCAAGGGGTTAGAGCCGGTGTTAAAGCCTGCAACGTGTAGACGCCCTGAACGCATGGCTTCTATTTGAGCCGCATTTGACTGCACGGGGAAAAACTGTACTCGTTTGCCAGTGACTGCTTCCATGTGCGTAAGAAAATCAGACCAGGCTTCCTTGTATACAGCCGGGTCTTCTACAGGTGTGTATGCAAATACTAGCGTGTTTGGGTCAACCCATTTTGATTCGTCGGTGGGTAGATCGGCAACCAGATCGCCATTGGCATCACAGTAACGTTCGTCAAGATCACCTCGTGGGCAATCTTGCGCCCACGCACTGCTGCTTAACACACTGGCAGTAATCAGTGCCAGTCCAGCAGTAGATGTGATGGCTGCGGTGATAGCTGAGGCCAGTGTGGAAGTTCTCTTTAGCAGCGAAAGTGCCGCTGGGCCTTGTTTTTTGTTGCTGTTAGAAAGCTGGCTTGCGAGATTGCCAGAGCGAAATATTCCATGAATCTTCATTTATAAAGCTCTCCAAGTAGTGGTACCTTATAGTTTGGATACCGTGAGGCCAGAATACACAATGAGCCTGTCAAATGCCCACTAAAGGCTGACTGAATCAAGCAAAGTGGTAAAATTTGGACCAGCAGCAAACCGCACATCTCTTTAACTTGCATGACATTGCACCGTTTAAATCTATGACTTATTCAAAATCAGAAGAAGCTGTTGCCAAGCTGTCGCCCGAAGCGTTTCGGGTTACACAGCAAAACGGTACAGAGCGGCCATTTACCGGTAAGTACGACAAACATAGCAAAGTGGGAATCTACGTTGATATTGTCTCCGGTGAGCCTTTGTTTGCCTCAAGTGACAAGTTTGATTCTGGTTGCGGTTGGCCGAGTTTTTCGAAGCCGATTGTGCACGAGCACGTGATCGAACTAAAAGATCAAACGCTCGGAATGGTCCGCACCGAAGTGCGCTCCAAGTTTGCTGACAGCCACCTTGGACACGTATTTCCCGATGGTCCGCCAGAGCGTGGAGGGTTGCGCTACTGTATAAACTCTGCAAGCCTGCGTTTTATTGCTAAAGAGGATATGCAAAGTGAAGGTTATGGCGAGTTTATTGACCAGGTAGAGGGTTAGCGTGGTGGAAAGCCGGGTAGCAAGCTTACTGCATTGCTAAATAATGCACGCATCAACTACTGCTAGAACGCGAGTTGACACTCATTTTGACAAATTAGCTCTGTTCAATAAACTAGACTACACTTTATATCGGTACGCAAAAATCAAAAATATAAAGAGTCGGTCTCTGTCTCTACATTCGGTCTCCTTGATTTTGATTTTTATTAATATTTTTATGAACGGCCGTTAATTGCAAACCCAGGAACGAGGTGAACAATGAAAATGAAATCCAATATTGCAATGAAATCTGCACCACGCATTCTATTTATCGCGTTAATGACTCTGGGCCTGGCTGCATGTGGCGGTGGTGGCTCTGCAGACGATGGAGCGGATCCCGGATTGGATGGGCCGATTGATACCGGTGATTTGAATTTAGACAATAACGAGCTTGGTGGTGGCACCGACACCAACGGTGATGGCTTCATAGACGATTTTGATGGTGATGGTATCAGCGATGATCTCAATGCCAATGGTATTGACGACAGTCAAGAGCTCCTGTTTGAAGAAACCGCTGATCAAGGTTTCGAAAGCCCGTGTGGTCCCGGAAATAGTGGTACGGATCCTGACTCGTCCGATTTTGAATGGAATAATAACTGCGTCCTTAGCCGAGCTGCTGGCAATGTTGTTTCCAACAGTCAATACACCAGGGGTGTTCAGCGTGTCCTTTTCTGTCGCGGTTTAGGTGGTGATGTCATTGATCTAACTAGGTTCGCTGATGGGCTGTATGGCATGCTTGCCGAAGCAGCTGTTGAAGCATTTCAAATGGCAAATGGCTTGGATGTGGATGGTAGGGTAGGGGCAATGACCTGGGGAGTATTGCAGGATCAATTAGATGAAGAATCAGCCGTGTTTAACGCCTTTGATAACACGCGGGAGTTTGCTGTTTCAGGTGTAGAATGTTTTGGGCAGGCAAATTTTGTCAATCGGGAAGGTGTTGATGGAACCTTAGGTGGTTGGCTGCTGACCTTCGAGCCCGGCAGCGTTAACAGAGCGCCATTCTCGATTGCCGATCCATCTGCATTTAATCCAGAAGACAATTTCTAAATTGCTCTGTGACCTTTAGCAGGCTGGCCTGTTTTGTCAGCCTGCACTTAAACCAGTATCGCAACAAGTCGTTATGACGTCTTTATCTAAGCTTGTTCTCGCTGTCGCTGTTATCGCAGCATTCTCCATTGTGACTTACAAGCTTGTTAACACGCAGACGTTGCCATTCAATGGCGCTCAGCTCAACTCACCGACTTCAAATAATAATAATGGCTCTGAGCCTGCACCTGATGCGCAGGCCCAAAACAATACCCAAGTCGACAATCCGCTTGCGATAAAGAACGACGCTGAATGGCCAGAGATCGTTGATAAGGACGATGCTAAAGTGGCAGCTGACAGCAGGCCCACCTTTAGCACTTCAGGCAACTCTGCCAGCACCTATCCGCCGCTTAGTGGCTACGATGTTGGCGTAGAACCCTTTACTGAAGAGTCTGTCTCCGCACTGATTAAGCGTCTTCAGAATGACCCGACTTTAGTGCAGGAAATCATGGATGAATTTCGTGTTGAGACTGATCCAAAGCGCCGTGATCGGCTTAAGCTTCTACTGGGAAAAGTTGCCAACCCAGAGCTGGTCCCATTGGCTCAAGAGATGCTGTATTCGGGTACGAACGACTCTCAGCTTGCCGCACTGGATTTACTACGCCGTGTACAACAAGAGAACCCGGCGGCACGCACGCTTGCGCTTGATGTTCTTACAAGCTCTTCAGAGAACGATGTGCTTGTAGCTGCAATCAATGTATTTTCTATACCGGTTCCAATCAGTGCTGATGAAAATCAGGCTATATTGAATCAAATGTTATCGCTGGTAGAGCATGACGCTCCAATGGTTAGGCAGAGGAGCATATCAACCCTGTCTAATTGGGGTGGTGGAAGTGAAAACATCATGCCGGTGTTGCTCACGGGCCTTACTGATAGCGATATGGGTGTCAGGCGTACAGCTGCCTATGCGCTCGTTGGAACCAGCGGCAATAACGAAGAAGCCAAGCTTGCATTATTGGCAGCCGCTGAAAATGTTGATGAGCACCGCGGCGTTCGGCGTGCTGCTGTGCTGGCATTGCAACGTATGGAGCTTGATCCGCAAACAGCTGAGCGTGCAGAAGCGGCAAAGCTGTCTATGCGTAAAGTCGTACAGCAATGACAGCAACAGATGCTGCACGCCTGGCGCGAATAGGCGAGCTTGCCGATCGATATACCGGAGCTGGCTGGTTTGCTGATATTGCCTGGCAAGTGATGCATAAAGGTGTCGTTGTCAGTGAAGGTGTCAGTACTGCAGATAAAGCCGTCTCGGCGTCCAAATCAACATCAACATCAACATCAACATCAACATCACCTATCTATCGCATCTACTCGATGACTAAGCCGGTTGTGGCGGTAGTCGCATTGCAATTGATAGAAGAGCAGCGTTTGTCTCTTAAAACCAATCTTGCCGATGTGCTGCCTGAATTTAGCCGCTTGCAAGTGAGTCAAAATGGTGAGCTTGAGTCACTAAATACACCCGTCACGATTGAGCACCTGTTAACCCATACCGCTGGGTTCTCTTATGACTTTTTGCCAGACTGCCCTGTTGCAGCTTTATATCGTGAAGCAGAACTGTCTCAAGATGGCAGTCGTTCGCTTGCCTCTTATATAGAGGCACTTGCACAACTCCCCTTATGTTCGCAGCCGGGTGCCGAATGGCGCTACAGCGTGTCAATGGATGTACTTGCACATGTGCTTGAGAAAATCACCAACCAGGATTTACCGACTTTATTGGAGTCGCGTGTGTTTGCTCCCCTGGGTATGAGCGATACTGGATTCTCAGTAAATACCGCTAGTACATCTCGTCTAAAGTCTATTTATGGTGCCAGGCAGCTAGGAGAGGTCATGGTCACGTCAACAGAGCCCAATGAATTGCATCAGATAAATGTTGAAACATCCTATCCCTCTAATACGGCCACATCCAATTCATCGCATGCGTTTTACCGGGGTGGCCATGGCCTTTTTTCTACACTGCATGACTACGTGAAATTTATGCGTGTGCTGCAAGATGGTTGTTCAGCAGATGGCAAGGCTTTATTGTCAAGGCCGATGGTGCAAATGATGTGGAAGAATCGCCTTGCCGAATCCCAGCGTCCGATCGGTATAGGTGAGAATATGATGGCAGGATACGGCTGGAACCTGTTTGGCAGGTTGATGCTGAATACTCGTGATGCCGAAGTGCTTTCAAATGCAGGTGAAGGTGGTTGGTCAGGTGCCGCATCGACTTACTTCTGGGTTGATCGACAGCTTGAATTTAGCGGCATTGTTTTGAGCCAATACCTGGGCTCTACAACTGCGCTGGGACCTTCAATGCAGCATATGGCTTATCAGGCCTTGATCGCCAACATGAACTCTGACTTAAGGCCTGGAATACCCCTGTCAGACTGAAAGTGTCAACGCATACTGCAAATGAAGTATGTGATCGTCAAAATAAAATGAGCTGATTCAATTTACCGGTGCGCTGACTCCATATTATGTGAGTGGGTCGATTTTGTGCTTGCCATTTACAGTGGCTTATAAAAACTATTTTGATATCTACTTTAATTAAGTTGAACCCAGTAAAGCCTTTGCAAGCTCAGCACTTGTAGTCAATTCATGATTCACAACATCTCTATCACGCGCCGTTTCCACTTCCGGCCAACCTTGCGCATGCTGCAAAAATAAATCGGTTAGTACATGTATGTGATCGTCACGATCATTCAAACACGGTATATATTGAAATCGTTCACCACCGTTTTCCATAAAGTACTCACAGTTTTCACCTTCAATTTCTTCTAATGTTTCAAGGCAGTCAGCGGAAAATGCAGGGCTCAGTACATCAATGTTTTTAATGCCCTGGCCGGGCAGTTCTTTCATCGTATCGTCGCAGTAAGGTCTTAACCATTCCTCACGACCGACTCGTGACTGAAACACCACCTTGTACTGGTTTTCTTTAAGTCCCAGTTCTGCTGCAAGCAGTCGCGTGGTTTTATGACATAAACAATGATATGGATCGCCATTGAGTAAATAACGTTTTGGTATACCGTGGTATGAAGTTACCAACAACTCACCGCGACCGTTCTCACTCCAGCTCTCGCGAACACTATTGGCAAGGGATTGAATAAAATCCGGCCGGTCACAAAACTGATTGATAAATCGGGTTTCAGGAATCCAGCGAGTTTTTTGCAAGCGTGCGGTGACGGCATCAAATACCGATGCGGTTGTTGTGCCGGAATATTGTGGATACATTGGTAGTACAACCAAGCGACGAACATTGTGTGTTTCAAGTTCTGCGAGGGCGCTATCTATGGATGGGCTGCCGTAGCGCATACCCAGCGCCACAACAACGTCATCGCCGAGGCGTGATTGCAGTGATTTTTGCATTGCGGCTGCCTGCAATCTGGAGATGTGCAGCAATGGAGAACCTGTTTTTTCGTCCCATACCTCTCTATAAGCTTCAGCACTTTTGGCTGGCCGCACGCGTAAAATGATGCCATGCAATATGGCCATCCACACAATTCTGGGTAATTCTATAATGCGGGGATCGCTTAAAAATTCCTTCAAATATCGGCGCACAGGCTTAGTATGGGGCGCATCGGGAGTGCCGAGGTTTACCATTAGCAAGCCCAGTTTTTCGGGTGTGCCGTGTTCGAAGTCGGCTCTTCCAATATATTTCATGTTCGGGATTATAATGTGATGCAAGTTGTTAGTATGAACGCTACTGGAAACCTGTGCTGATATCGTTAAAATCGGCAGAAATTAATGCGTTATTTGTGTTGCTAAGGTCCAATTAAAGTCATTTTAGAACCCTGACGCGGTATGCTGGCAACCCAGCAGCTACTGCTGTGCGCGAAGAATCCTGTTGTCGGCGCGATGACCCTTGTACCTTACTAAATCCAAACTTAAAATTACAATAAATTGAGGGCGAATGTGTGTCACTGAAGATTGCCTTACCTCTGGAGAGCACTCGAGACGAAAAACGGGTTGCCCTTGACCCAAGTGTCGTCGAGCGACTGATCCGCGACTACAAGGTGTCCATGGTGATGCAATCCATGTGTGGTCGAGGTGCTGGGTTCTACGACGATGACTATGAAGGCGTTCCGGTTGTGGAGCACTTTAACGAGTGCGTGCAAGAAGCCGTATTAACCGTAAAAGTTAATCCTCCAACGGTTGAAGAAGCGAGGCATCTGCCCATTGGCAGCGTTTTGCTGTCAACCATGACGCCTTATCAGCATCTTGATGTCGTAGAAGTCCTGCTAGAGCGAGAAATCACCACATTTGCGATGGATTTGATGCCGCGCATCACCCGAGCACAGCCAATGGATGTATTGTCCTCACAAGCAACCGTGGCAGGCTACAAAGCCGCTTTACTTGCCGCAGAACTATCACCTCGGCTTTTTCCCATGTTGACAACGGCTGCTGGCACCATCAGACCCTCGCGTGTGATTGTCATCGGCGCTGGTGTGGCCGGGTTGCAGGCCATTGCAACTGCAAGACGCCTAGGTGCGCAGGTAGAGGCCTACGACATCCGCAGTGCTGCACGTGAGCAGATTGAATCTCTGGGTGCGCGCATGATCGATACCGGCGTTGATGCAGAAGGGCCTGGCGGCTCTGCACGAAGCCTTAATAAAGAAGAAAAGCAGACACAACATGATGTACTCGCAGATAGAATGTCGCGAGCCCATGCTGTTATCTGCGCTGCGGCCATTCCTGGCAGGCGTGCGCCAAGCATCATTACCGAGGACATGGTTGAGGGTATGTTGCCAGACACACTCATTGTCGACATGGCGGCCGAGTCAGGTGGTAACTGTGAGCTTACGCGTGCAGGAGAATCATATTTTCACGGTGACACACTGATCGTTGGCCCGCTAAATTTACCCAGCAGTGGCGCAGTTCACGCAAGTGAAATGTATTCGCGTAACATCTTCAATATGTTGAAACTCATGCTTGATGAGCGTGGTCAGTTGCATTTGGATTGGGGGGATGAAATCCTTCTTGCCTGCCTGCTGACACATAACGGGGGCGTTTATCATAAGTCTACGGCAGACTTGATGGAAATCGAGTGTTCGCCACCAATCAACGAGCAAACAGAACGTTCGGAAGAATCGCCGGATCAGAATGCCGGTTGGATAGAAGAAGACCTTGACGGTTCAGATACCAAGCCAGTTGCTCAGAATGACGAATCCAGGGAGCCTGTTGATCCAGCCTCTTTATCCTCCACAGGGCGTTCATCCCCGACAGCGGACGCATCGACAAATGCGGTTAAATCTGCGCAAGGGCGTAGCTCCTCGAGCGATGCTTCCAAGGGCACCGAAGGTTCGTCTACAAAGACGGGCTCCACTGACGAAGGAGCTGCATCACCTGGTGGCTCCAACAAGGTTGATACCATGGCTGATGAAGAGCCACGCGACGATCTGATGAAAATAGACGGTATTGGGCCCGCATTACAAAATCGGCTGTATGCTTTTCAAATAAGAACCTACGCGCAATTAGCTGCGCTTGATGATGATGGTATCGAAACGCTGGTGCGTCAGCTTGATGATAACCGTGAACTTGATGTTGCAAGCTGGGTTGAGCAGGCCAGACAGATGAGAGGTCAGTCTTAAATGGATGGTTTTGTTGCGCTGTATCTGTTCATGCTCACAGGGATCGCCGGTTATGCCTTGATTGCCAATGTGCCTTCTGTTTTGCACACGCCGTTACTGTCAGGCTCTAATTTCATACACGGCATTGTGCTGGTGGGCGCCATGATCGCGCTTGGCCATGCAGAAGGGCCATTGCAATTAACGATTGGTTTTTTGAGTGTGCTGGCAGCAACGGCAAATGCCGTGGGTGGCTATGTGGTTACTGACAGAATGCTGGCCATGTTTGAAAAATCGGCAAAACGAAAAGAAGAACGCGCAATGCGAGCGCAGCTCATTCGCTCTGGCAAGATGCCTGCGGAATCTCAAACGAGTGATCTTCCAAACGAGTCCTCTCAGCCTGATGCCTTTGGCAGCAAAGCGGCATCAGATAATGATCATGCTGAAGACTTAAGGGCTGGATCAAATAAAAATAATACGCACAGCAATAGCGACGACTCCGCGTCATGATTGATTCTTCTCCTTATTTTGTCAATCTGGCTTATTTTGTAGCTGCGCTGCTCTTCATTATGGGTTTGCGGCGGATGAGTACGCCCAAAAATGCGCGCTCTGGAATCTGGATCGCTGGTGTGGGCATGCTGCTCGCTATTGCCGCGACATTTGCCAATCCAGAATTAAGCGCTAACAAGCTGTTGATGCTGTTGGCGATGGCCATTGGGGGTGGATTCTCACTGTTTCATGCACGCCGCGTCTATCTGGCCAGATTGCCGCAAATGATTGCTCTGTACAACGGTCTGGGTGGGGGGGCTGCCGCTGGCGTTGCTGCAGTGGAATTGCTGCGCGTAACCGAGCACAGCACTGCTGAAAACATACTTGCGGTTCTCGGGGCTTTGATCGGCTGTATCGCTTTCACTGGTTCCATGTTGGCCTGGGCCAAACTGAGCGATCGCATCAGTACCACAGAATATTTTACCAACCGGCAGCAGGTCTACCTTGGCATGTTGGTCGTCGTACTCATTTTGGGGTTACTGCTTGCTTTCTCGCAGACGGTACACCCGTTAATGCTGCTGTTATTTTTTATCATGTCGCTGTTGTTTGGGCTGGCCATGACGCAGCCTATTGCCTCTGAGGATATGCCTGTACTCATTTCTTTCTATAACGCAGCAGCAGGGCTGGCAGTCAGTTTTGAAGGATTTGTCATTGGCAACCCAACCATGATGGTCGCGGGTTCGTTGGTGTTTGCAGCCGGTGTTTTACTTACCCGCCTGATGGCGCGCTCGGTTAATCGGCGCTTGAGCGAAATCATGTATTCAGGGTTTGGTTTAAAACACAGAGATCGCCATGCGGGTGAACGTCGAGGCCACTACAACGAGGTGGACTCGCACGATGCTGCCATAACCATGGCCTATGCTGAACAAGTGGTGATTGTACCGGGCTACGGTATGGCGGTAGCGCAGGCACAGCACAAATTGCAAGAACTCACGCAGTTGCTCGAAGAGCGAGGAGTTAATGTCAGATTTGCGATCCACCCAGTAGCGGGTCGTATGCCCGGACATATGAATGTGTTGCTTGCCGAAGCTGGCGTAGCTTATGAAAAGATCTTTGACCTGTCTGAAATCAATGCAGAATTTCGCAAAGTCGACGTCGTACTTGTTATTGGTGCAAACGATATCGTGAATATTTCAGCCCGATCCGATGAGAAAAGTCGCTTGCATGGCATGCCTATACTGAATGTCGATGAGGCGGGTAGTGTCATTGTATTAAAGCGTGGAGAAGGTCAGGGTTATGCAGGCATTGATAATCCGCTTCTAGAGGATGCTAAAACACGTGTTCATCTAGGTGATGCAAGGGAAACAGTGCAGGAGCTTATTAGTGCAATCAAGTCATTAGATTGACGCATGGCTGCCTGTGTGAGGACTTGTGATTTTTGCATTTTTTTGAAAACGGTTGCTGCGTATGTTCATAACCATATTTTGTTTTAATTGTGGTGATTGAAGAGCACGAATTTACGTTTAGCAGGCAAAAAAAGGGGTGTTTTTTTATCTTAAAACGCTTGACTAATTTTTCTGTGTTTAGGCTGTTATGCACAAGATGAAATATTTCGCACAAATAGGTGCTTTTGGAGCGCAGCTTTAATTAATATAGTTAAAATAAT
>CALHRQ010000309.1 GCA_938038175.1 uncultured Granulosicoccaceae bacterium
GGATACGAAATTACTCAGAATGATGTTGTTGTTGGCGTGCGAGATGCGCTTAGTTTTTACACAAACTCACTGACTCGTGGAGACACTTATACCTATACGCTTACTGCGATTGATAACGAAGGCAATCGCTCAAGCACACAAAGTGTCACCTTCGTGGCAGGTGATCGTGGCGAACCGAACCCATCCACTATAGTCGCGCCAGCTGTACCAGTCGCGCCAGTTGTGCCTGTTGTGCCTGTTGCGCCAGTCATTCCGGTAGACCCAGTCGCACCTGTTGATCCAACAATGTCTCCGGTAGTTACCCCATCGGCCCCTCTAAATGCACTGTTGTCTATATATTCACCCACAAGTGCAGAACTTTTCTGGATGCCGCTGCCTTCAGTTTTTGGTGAAGTTACGACCCGTATTTATCGTAACGGTATATTGCTGGATGAAATTAGCGGAACCAGTTTCCTCGACAACAACCGCGAGCCTGGCGTCAACTATCAATACGAGCTAATCGCCATCAATGAAAACGGTGATATCGTCGGTTCTGCAATTGTAGGAGAGGAGGGTGTAGCAATCACACCACCCATAGATCCAATACCAGTTGAGCCACCGATTGTTGTAACGCCACCAATGCCAATTACCTCACCAATAGCAGCTGGTAGCGCCTTTGTTCCTGATCCTACGGATATTTTGGATGCTGATGCTTTCTACAATGCGGATGGCTATGAAACCGTTAATGTAATTCGTGTAGATATTCGTACCCAGACAACAGCAGGTATCTGTGTACAAGATGATCAATCAGGTTGCACGTTAGCTGATGTCATCGCAGATGTTGATGGTGACGATGATTTCAAAGTCGAAATCCCTATTCACTTTCAGTCAGACGATTTTGCCGATGATGGCAGCGTCAGCAATGCGACATTACGACAGCGTGGCGGCAACTCTCGTACGGGTGCGCTGAAGTCTTTCAGAATTAAATTAGACAGTAAAGATGTCTTGTGGAGAAACGAACGTCGCTTGCAATTAAATAAACATCCTTTTGATCCTACTCGGCAGCACAATAAAATTGCATTTGACTTGTTTCAGGAAATACCACACCTGCCAAGCTTACGCACTCAATTTATCAACCTTTGGATTGATGATGGTGCTGGTCCTGAGGACTATGGATTATTTTCGCACGTCGAATTTGTGGGTAAAGAATATCTGCAGAACCGCAACGCAGACAAAGACGATCGGGTATATAAAACTGAGTTCTTTCAGTTTTCTGAACGTGATTTGAGAAATGTACAAGTCGACGAAAATGGCGAGCCCATCGACAAAGATCGGTTTGAAGAGAGTCTGGAGATTGAACGAGGTGACGACCACACAAACTTAGTGGCAATGCTCACTGCGATGAACGACCCCAACCAGTCTTTCGAGACAGTTTTTGATCGTTATTTCAATCGCAACAATGTCTTGATGTGGGTTACTGTTAACATACTGGTACAACAGTTAGACGCGATTAACCATAACTTCTACCTCTACAACCCCATTGGCACTGAAAAGTTTTATATTCTGCCCTGGGACTATGACTCTACCTTTGAACCGGGGAAAGTTTTAGTCAACAGCAATCAAAACGATGACCTGCTGGATAGGCTATTTTACGGTTATGCACGTGGTATCAATAGTAAATTTGTATCCAATTTCTACCGTCTACCTGGTATTCACCAGAAAATTTTGGCGGCCGCTGACGAGATTAGAAACACCTGGTTAACGGATGCGAATATCACTTCTAAAGCTGTAGAGAACGATCTCTTGGTTGCACCATTCCTGGGGCGTTTACCTGATAGCGCTTTGCACTCGCACAGGGCCAGTAGAGCACTGGACTTTACAGACAATATAAATTCTGTTCATGAGCAGTTACGTAGCGCTTACGATATTCCGATGCCGCACAGCCTGCAGGACGTCATTGTCGGAACGGACTCTGTGACATTTTCCTGGACACCTGCCTACGATGTCACTGAGAGCAATATACTGTCTTACGATCTGGAGGTGTCTACGTCAACCGACTTTGATGCAGCGTCAATTGTATTGTCCATTGAAGGCATTCCAGACTCTACTGCTCTCGTGGAGTACCAGACTGATATCACTCAGTTTCCATCAGGTCGCCTCTACTACCGAGTAACGGCACGCGGTGATACTGACCCAACACGTGTGTGGCAGGTTGCGTCAAACACTGTGCGATCAAACGACAATAGGTTTTATGGTATGGATGAATTTCACATTCCTGAACCTGTCGTTCCCGAACCTGTCGTCCCTGAAACTGTTGTTCCTGAAACTGTCGTTCCTGAAACTGTCGTTCCCTAATCCGATGTTTTCATAAAAAGGTCCTAAGGAAAATCGATATTCTTTTTAATGGTTAGTCGTCAGATCAGTAACCCTGTGATTTCTTGACTCACCAACCTAAAAGGGGACACGGGGCAATTATGGGAAGTATTGTTCAGAAAATATGCACCCTGACTTCTAAAAATTGTGTGTAAAAAAAGCGCCGTTTTTTATTTGTTCAATTATTGAACGGAATCCTACCCTAATATTTTTATGTAATTATTTCGGGGTGGCTTAACATGTTAACTGCATGTAGACTCCGCAAAAGCTAAAGCATCCGAAATCGCAAATGACCAAAAATAACTTACCAACATCTTGCTCACTGGACCTCTTTGGATTTTTTTCAAAGGCTGCACTTCTCTTTTTTATAAGCTTTATTTGTGTACCAATTGCTTTAGCCAATCCACCAACAACACCTGAAAATTTCCGTTATCAGGTTTACTCGAGTAGTGCAGCCGAATTATTCTGGAATCGTTCTTCAGACGATAGGAGTGTCATCGGGTATGAAATTACACAAAACGGTATTTCTGCAGGCGTGCGTGATGCACTGAGTTTTTACACCGACTCGCTAACACGTGGAGTTACCTATACTTTTACCATTGCGGCTGTTGATAACGAAGACAATCGCTCAACTATTTCAAGTATTACGTTTGTTGCTGGTAATCGTGGCGAGGTAGGCTCATCAAATCCAGTAGCTCCGGTTAGCCCTCCATCAAGTACGACTCCTGTAGCTCCGGTTACTCCTCCATCTACTACAACTCCAGTAGCACCCGTTAACCCAGTGGTGGGCGGTCTGCCATCAACACCTGAGAATTTTCGTTTTCGCGTTTACTCTAGCCGCTCGGCTGAATTATTCTGGAATCGCTCTTCAGATGATAGGACTGTAATTGAATATGAAATTACTCAGAACGGGGTTGTTATGGGGGTACGAGATGCGCTTAGTTATTACACAAGCTCGCTAACATCTGGAGATACCTATACGTTTACCATTGCCGCGGTTGATAACGACGACAACCGTTCGTCCATTTCAAGTGTCACCTTTGTTGCCGGCAATCGAGGCGATTCAGGTTCGGCTGCACCAGTTATTCCGCCAGTTGCTCCGCCGGTTGCTCCGCCAGTTGTAGCTAGCCTGCCAACAGTACCTGAGGATTTTCGTTACCGGGTTTATTCGAAACGCTCGGCAGAAATATTCTGGAATCGTTCTTCAGATGATGGCAGGGTCATAGGATATGAACTGACCCAAAACGGTGTTGTTCTTGGTGTGCGTGATGCGCTTAGTTTTTACACTAGCTCATTAACACCTGGAGATACTTACACATTTACTGTCGCCGCTGTTGACAACGACGACAATCGTTCAGCAACATCAAGTGTTACATTTATCGCTGGCGATCGCGGCGAGCCGAGCACAGCGGTCCCTACACCTAATCCAGTTACACCGCAGACACCACCCACAGCTCCGATAACGCCGCCATCTGGAAACATTGCAGCAATCCCACCTGCACCTGAAGAAGCACTGCTTGTGGTTTATTCATCCACAGCAGCAGAACTTTTCTGGGCACGCCCAGATTCGAGTTTTGGAGAGGTGACAACGAGTATTTACCGCGATGGCATCCTGGTTGACGAAACAACCGGCGCCAGTTATTTCGACGATAACCGCGAGCGAGGAGTCAGTTATCAGTATGAGCTGTTTGCAGCCAATGCGAATGGAGATTCGGATGGCTCCACTATTGTAGGTGAAGAAGGCAGTACAAACACGCCAGTTGTTGAACCACCCTCTACCGAGACTCCAACTGTTGAACCACCCTTTACAGAGACACCAGTTGTTGAACCTCCGCCAGTTGTTGATCTACCGCCAGTTGTGTCTCAATCGAGCCCTGGCATAAGCGATAATCTCGATGTGTTTGAAACAGAAGGTTATGAACAAACCAATGTGCTTCGCGTAGATTTGCGCACCGTCACGACACCAGGTATTTGTATCGAAGAAGATCAATCAGGATGCACACTCGACGATGTCATCGCAGACACTGACCGCACCGATAATTTTAAAGTTGAAATACTTGTGCACTTCAGCGCGGATGACTTTCCTATCGACGGTACTATGTATAACGCAGAGCTGCGCCAACGCGGTGGTGGTTCACGCAACGGTGCGCAAAAATCATTCCGTATTAAAATTGATGACAAAGATAATTTATGGCGAAGTGAACGACATCTGCAGTTGAATAAGCACCCGTTTGAATCGACTCGGATAAGGAACAAGATATCATTTGATCTCATGCAGGATGTGCCCAATCTGCCGAGCCTTCGAACTCAGTTTGTTAACTTGTGGATCGATGATGGTCAAGGCCCTGTAGACTTCGGTCTGTTCACTCACATCGAGCGGCCCAACGATCGCATGCTCACAAAACATGGGCTGGACCCGGACGGTGTCTTATATAAGACTGAGTTTTTCAAGTTCACCAGAGACGACTTGGTGAATATGCAAATCGATGCGGAAGGCGAACCACTGGACGAGGACACGTTCGAACGTGCTCTGAATATTGAGGAAGGGAAGGACCATCGAAAAGTGGTTGCTATGGTGGAAGCACTAAATGACCCTAACCGCTCATTCGAATCAGCTTTTAACGAATACTTCGATTTCCAGAATGTGCTTTCCTGGGCCACAGTCAATCTGCTTTTGGGTAACAGAGATGCCATACGTCACAACTATTTGCTGTATTCCCCAACAGATTCGAATAAATTCTTCATCCTGCCTTGGGATTACGACGCTGCTTGGCGTGTTGATGACGAACCAACAAACACGCTTGACGAGGACTCTTTAAAAGATCGTCTGCTTTATGGATATGCGCGTGGTGAGAAAAACGTTTTACTGGCAGGCTTTTACAAGCTACCTGGAGTCCATCAGGCAATACTGGATCATGCCACGCTGCTTCGGAACGGCCCTTTTTCTGATGCGAATGTGGCTGACGTTGCTGCTCGTTACCTTGATCTGATTGAACCTTTCGAGGAGCGGGAGCCGGACAGCATTTACAACCCTTACTTTTCGACGTCAACAGAAGATTTTGCCGAAACACTCATCGAAAACGAGCTATCCCTTCGCAATGCCTTTAGCATTCCGATGGCACCAACTCTGGAAGACCCTATCCTGGAAAATGGGGAATGGATCTTCCGTTGGACACCGGCGTTTGAAGTCACTGGCAGTACGCTGACGTACGATGTACAGATTGCTACATCACCAATGTTCGAACCTGCATCAGTACTGTATCAAGTTGAAGGGTTAGCTGATGGAACCGGTATTCTGGAACAACGCGTCAGCCAGGCACTCATTAGCAGTGGCGAACGCTACGTGCGCGTCATTGCTCGATCAGCAGTTGATCCACAACGTTTTTGGCAAGTATCCGCAAACGACATAGAAACCAGTGCTGGCCCTGAATTCCTTGGTGGTCTGGCGTTTGAAGTTCAATAGAGTCTGGTTTTATTAAGCCAGCAATACGACTTATGTAGCAGGTTAATGGGATGCCAACTGGCCGTATGCGGTACTTAGCGCCAGTTGGGCATTCAATATCTGTGAAATTAACTGCCTCGCCTTAAGCTACACAAGCATTCGAATTCCAATCCCGCAATGGATAGTCAGACGGTGACTGAACTCTTCCCGTTGTTGATTCTGGTACCGATTATTCTCCTGGCGGGTCTACTGGTAGGTAGTATCGGTATCGGTGGTGTCGTGTTGGTTCCAGCCCTGTCTTATCTGGCAGGTATTGAAATTCATATTGCTATTGCCGCTTGTATGCTCAGCTATGTCTTCAGTGGTTTTGTCGGTGCAGTAATCTATGCCCGACGCGGGACAATACGCTGGGTCACCGCGCTGTGGTTGTGTTTTGGAGCGATGCCTGGGGCATACCTGGGCGCTTTGACTGTTGCATACTTACCGCAACGCACTATCACTTTCGTTGTTGGTATTTTCATTGTTTTTGCCAGTGTCAATGCACTTCGTGAATCTAAGGACATTTCGCAGAATAAGCAAAAGATATCAAAAGTGATCTTGACCCTTATCGGATTCTTAGTGGGTTTAGGTTCTGCAATATCGGGTACTGGTGGGCCCTTGTTGCTGGTGCCGATGTTGATCTGGTTGAAATGGCCAGTATTAACCGCTGTTGGATTGAGTCAGATTATTCAGTTACCAATTGCGGTACTCGCAACGCTTGGAAACTACCTGCACGGTGAGATCAATGTTCAACTTGGTTTAAGCATTGCGCTTGTTATGATGATAGGTGTGGCGATTGGCGCAAGAGTAGCGCACCGGCTACCGGCGCTTTTGCTACGGCGAATTGTGGCGTTTGTGCTTTCTGTTGTGGGAATATCAATGTTATGGCAGGTGTTTAGTTAAACGCACCAATCTATGCATAGATCAGATGTTTTATGGGTTTTGTAGTAGAACTAAAGCGATTAAAAAGGGACAAATGTTGTTTGTCTAAGCTTTACAGTTAAGCGATAAAGCTCAACCAAACCCAATCAACTCGTGAGGTAACAATATGGAATTCACTCTTAGACGCAGCGCTCAGGCCGTAATGCTGTTGCTGCTTGCGCTGGTGGCTACACAAGCTGTATTTACGGTTCTATTCAATGCGAATATCGCTGGACCGCGTCCGTTTATATGGGGGCTAGAAGTCATCCTATTCGCATTTCTTGCAGCCTTTGCCGGTGCTGCGTTGGTACAAGCTAAAAGCCATCAACTTGGATGGTCGGCCATTGCGTTTGGTGTCGGTGTTGTGTTGTTTGGCGGTCGTTAGTTGTTCGGGTGGGTCTGATGAGTCGAGTCTGACCTTGCCGCCTGATACTTCGGTTGAGACAACGTC
>CALHRQ010000310.1 GCA_938038175.1 uncultured Granulosicoccaceae bacterium
AAAGTCGTGTGCCTCTGCTGCTTTTGCCGCAGCGTAGACATCTTCATCACTGGCGTCGAGTTTGCCGTAGCGTATGTTCTCCATCGCATCGGCAGAAAAGACAATGCTGTCTTGTGATACGAGAGCGATGGATTCTCGCAAATTGCTGGGGTTTAATTCGTTAAGCGTATGGCCATTGATTTTTATATCACCTGATTGTGGTTGGTAGAATCGCAGCAGCAGTTGCAACACAGTCGTTTTACCGGCGCCTGATGGCCCTACAAGAGCAACGCTTTGGCCAGCTTGTACAGTAAAATCAATGTCGCGAATGGCGGGCATTTCAGGACGTGATGGATAGTTGAAAGACACTGAATTAAATTCAACCGAACAACCGTTTTGCGATGTCAGATGTTGCCCCGCTGTGTTGTCACCAGAAATATCAGGTGTTGCGTTAAGCAAGGCTAGTAAGCGCGTCGTTGCACCTGCAGCACGTTGAATATCACCATAAACTTCAGCCATTACCCCGCTGGATGCGCCTGCAATAGCGGCATATAACATAAACTGCGCAAGTAAGCCCGCTGATAAGGTACCGGCTATGACTTCATTGGCCCCCAGCCACAAGGTGAATACGATGGCACCAAATATGAGCACTATCGCCATGGCAGTGAGTAAAGCCCGTGAGCGGTTTCGCCGGATTGCCGCTTCAAACGCCGTACGGTTTGCTATTTCGTATCGCTTTGATTCATGTGCTTCTCTAACATAGGCTTGTACAATATTAATCGCATTGAGCGTTTCACCAGCCAAGGCACCAGTGTCTGCCAGTTGATCCTGGCTATGTTTTGAGAGCACTCTGACTCGTCTGCCAAAAAGTAATATTGGCACAACCACAATAAGCAACATGCCAATGATTACTGCTGCAAGCTTGATGCTCGTAAACAGCATCATGATTAAAGCGCCAGTAAATAATAAGCTGTTGCGTAACCCCATCGAAATACTGGATCCAATCAGAGCTTGAATGAGGGTGGTGTCGGCGGAGAGCCTTGATAACACTTCACCCGTTTTTAACGATTCAAAAAAAGCAGGGCTTTGTTTTAATACCTGCGAATAGACATCGTTACGAAGATCGCAGGTGATTCGCTCACCGAGCCAAGACACACAGTAAAAACGAAAAGCGGTACTGATCGCCAATAGTACGGAAAGTAAAAACATCAGGCTGAAAGTAGCGCCGACAGTCACTCGATCAGAGATAGTTTGAGTTGAACCAACATCACTAGAGAACATACTATCTATCAGCAAACGAAACGCAACTGGCATGCTCAGCGTAATAGCCGCTGCCAGCAACAAGGCTAACAAACCGGCTAGCACACGCCCACGGTAGCGATTGATGTAGGGAAGAAGCTGTATAAGAACAGAGCGTCCCGATATGCTGCTGTGTTGAGTGGTGGGCATGGATATATAAAGGTTAAATCACTGTTTGCTTGAAAACTCTGCTTGCCTGATTGTTCCAAAACCAACAGATGCACTGTATTCTAGCGTACCGCCTGGATAGCATCGCAGAATTGTTTAAAAATCACACCATCATTGCCGAACTTCGAAGGATGCTACGGACGGCCTTGCCTTTGATAGCTGCTCAGCTTCTGCAAGTGGGCAATGGCTTTGTTGACACTGTTGTAGCTGGCCGCCTGGGTAAAGCAGAGCTTGCAGCGGGTGGTATTGGTGCAAGTATCTGGTTTTTTTGCTCACTATTATGTCTTGGCATGATGGCAGGCCTGTCTCCCATATTGTCAGAGATGATTGGTGCCAGGCGGCGTAATGCGGTAGGACAGGTATTCAGACAGGGGCTATGGCTAGGGGTAATTGCCGGGGCGATAGCCTGTGCTTTGGTGCTACTGATTGTCCACATTCTGCCAAATACCGCTTTGCAACCAGAATTAATCCCACTGGTCAGGCAGTACCTGATTGTGGCTTGTTGGAGTTTGCCCGCGTTTGCGGTTGTGCTTGCAGCCAGAGGTGTTTGTGAGGCCTCACATCTGACCAAGCCCGTTTTATTGGTTCAGTTACTGGGTTTAGTGATCAATACCATTATTAATTTGACATTGGGCCTCGGTCTGTTTGGTTTTCCCAAGCTCGGCCTGTACGGGATTGGTCTTGCAACATCATTAGTCATGATTACCATGTCGCTGGTACTTTTATGGCTTCTTTTATCGCCTAAATTTATTCGCTATAACCTGTTCGCATCATTTGACTGGCCAGACTGGGCACAGATTAAACCTATAGTGGTGTTGGCTGTGCCTATCTTTTTTGCTATCGCATTTGAGTCTGGCTTGTTTGTGGCAACCGCATGGCAAGCCGGCGTGCTTGGCACGCTGGAGGCAAGCGTACACTTCATCGCGATTGGGGCTGCCGCGTTTTGTTTTATGTTGCCACTGGGTTTGTCGTTTGCCTTAACTGCCCGTGTAGGTCGTGTATATGGGCGAGGTGAGTTAAGCGCACTAAAGCTAAGGGTGTTGTGCGGGCTGTTACTGACCTTCGCAATGGCTGCAACGACGGCCTTATTGCTCATGATCTTTCGCCACCCTATAACAGTTATCTATACCAATGATGAAGAAGTACGTGCTATTGCGGCGAAGCTATTGATTATGGCTGCGGTATTTCAGTTGTCAGATGGGTTGCAGGCAACGTTACTTGGTATGTTACGTGGGCTACAGGACACACGTGTGCCGATGCTGATTAACGGCTTCTCATATTGGGCTGTTGCATTTGGTCTTGGCTATACCGCTGCACATTTCTTCGGTTTTGGTATTTATGGCCTGTGGTCTGGCTTGGTTATCGGACTGACGGTGGCAGCATCAGGGCTTGGGTGGCGCTTGCACAATCGTATTCGGGTTTTGAGTCAGCCTGATACATAAAGCAGTTTAGCTGTGTGTGTTATATCGACTTACTCACCAGGCTTGCTACCAGTTGGGCGAAGCCGTCTAACCAACTGAGATCCGGTGTCAATGATGCCCTTCATACGCTCTTCCAGACGTATCATTTCTGACATGGAGTCTTTTAACGCAGTAGCCTCATCGCCGAGCTGCCCAAGTGAGACATAGAGTTGTTCTGAATTATTTATTTGCGCTTCGGCGTTGTATACGACTGTGCGCAGGTTATCGAGTAGGGCTTCGGCCTCGGGTGGATAGCCTTTGCTTGATATTGCAGAGTTGAGTTCGGCTATTGAATGTTTGGTTGCATCAAACCAGGCATGTGAAAGTCGGGGTTCTTGTTTGGCGCTTAGCATGGCATTGCGCTCAATACTGCGTGTGCTTGATACAACATTGTCTATCTGCGATCTTAAATCTCCCTGTATCTGAATGATATCGTCGTTGACTTCGACAACCTGATTAAGCACCTGATCCAGTTCCTGTACTAGCCTGCTAATTCGATCCAGAAAAATATTAAGGTCGCGGGCGAGCACGCCAAATTCGTCTGCAGTGCGAACTTCGGCGCGCTGATTCAGGTTGGAGTACGCTTTGGATAGCTTACTCACAACAGCACGTAAGCGAAGCAATGGTTCCATTCGTGCGCGCAGAATCAGAAACAGTAAAATGGAATGCAATACAATTTTGCCAATAGCAAGGCCAAGTGTCAGCTTGACATCCTCCCACCACATGGCGATATCGCGATCAAGATAGTTACGCACTATGACTTGCCCCAGGGCGTCACCAACCTCTGCATCAGTGTGGCAACTTGTACAAAACTGTGTTGCAAAAACGGTGACCTTGGCTGTTTTATGTTCACTGTCTGTCATACCTGCCATAGGGATACCCTGTGGGGAATAACCAAAACCTTTCTCTATTGACTGTATGGTGACATCAGATGGAACAATAGCAATTTCGTAGCCGAGGTCGATCCAGTTTTTCTCCAGAATTGGATACATCGTCCGTACAGCGATCGGGCCACCTGCATTGGTCATTATCGAAATGACATTCTCAGAAAGTTCTTCAGCGACGTTAAGTGCCTGCTGCTCGCCGTTAACTTCATAGTCCCAGTAAACCTTGCCGGCTTTAAGCGCGAATTCGATAATGGTGACAACAAGCAGCACCAAAAAAAAATCCTTGATCATGTGGATCAAAAAGGATTTATCAAATTGCCCAATAGATGGGTTGGATTGTTCTAGCATCTGCAAATGCGCTCTATTGTCCGGCAGGGCTTCGGGTATCAGCGGCAAAGCCTTTTTC
>CALHRQ010000311.1 GCA_938038175.1 uncultured Granulosicoccaceae bacterium
AATTAAGAGAAAACAACATGACTTTAGAAAAAGTACGCACACTTGCGTTGTGGGCCTTGATTGTTTTTGGGTTGCTTGGTGCAGTAAAAATCAGCTACAGTAATTTGACAGGCAATCCCTGTCCGCATATTGTTTTTGTACCGATCTGCTATGTCGTGCTGATAGCTTATGGGCTCATGGCTATATCCATAGTGACAAAGGGCGATGGCTTAACACATTATTTTTTTGGCATTGGCTGGGGCGTGGCATTTTTAATTGCGCTGGCTGGCAGCGTGGCAGAATTTGCTATGGGAGGCGGTGTTTGCCCTAGTTCAGGTGGTGGTAGTTTAAGGGCTGGTGCTGAAAATACAGGTACGCCGCTTTGTTATGTGTCACTTGTTTTTTTAATCGTAATCTTGATACTGTTTTTAACCGGCCCCTACAGGAAAACATGTGACGCACACAATGCTGGTCTTGAGATTTGATTATTGCACCTTAAAAAAATAACATTCGCCATAACACGTTAGCTGGTCGATATCTATATCGATCATTAACGGTAACGCTATAGTCTTTTTGTTTGACTTAAAGCTAAATGGAATGAATAGGGCATGCTCCACTCAGTCATAAACCTCTGGATCAGAGGTGCGCCTTTGACGCTTTTATACTTAAGCAAGCCGTCCTTTTGGCAAGCGATTGAGGGATGGCATTGCCCAGAATATAATCCAGTAAAATACAAGTGTATATATTGGGTAAGCTTGAATTCTTATAGGGTAAATAGAGAAATCATCGCTAAATCCGATACTGTTAGCCCATGCCGACGCTAAGCTTTGGCTTTAAGTTGGATAGTGGCGAGCGTGTGGTGGGTCTACGTTTCCTGGGCTACGCTTAATACCATCGCGCGAGTTTCTGCGTCTGTACATAGCTCCCCGGGTAATTCATCCCCACGCACATTGAAGGCGGCATCACCAGGCTCTGTAGTCACAGTCAATGTGAAAGGGAACTCTCCAAGCTCAGTTGCTGTTCCTTCAAAGGTTATTGTACGTCCAGAGGATTGGTAATTAATTCCAGCAGGTAGCTCGCCATCAACAATAAATTGATAGTTATATTGCCTGTCTTCGAAACTATTAGATATCGACGCCGTAATACTGTCTTCGTAGACTTGATTTAATGTGGCTTCGTTTACGTTGTTTTTTGAAAACTGAGGCTGATTGTTGATAATGCAATTCAATGCATCGCATCCAGATAAGAGCAGGCATGATGCTGCAACTATTGCTTTTATCACTGTCTTTTTCCTTGGCAATGCATCTTGAATATGAAATTAACAACAGGGATTGTTTGTTTAAATGTAACATAGCCGATTGCGCAATCTATGTCCAATACCTTGTCAGCTACGATGCTATGTTCGGTGCAGGTCTGAGAGAAACAAGCCGTGTTGGCTTATGCAGAACATACTGTGCAGTTAAGTGGGCAATTGTTTAACTGTTTACTGCTTAACTGGATAACTGGATAACTGCTTAACTGCTTAACTGCTTAACTGCTTAACTGCTTAACTGCTTAACTGCTTAACTGCTTAACTGCTTAACTGCTTAACTGCTTAACTGGATATTATATCAAATAAGGTGTTTGGTTAACTGCGTATCTATTTTAAATGTGAAGTGGTTTATGTGGGGTTCATATATGTGTCGTCATTTATTCTCCACTTGCTTTGCTAATTCAAAGGCCCTCCAGCTCCTCCCATCGCGTATAGGTCGCCTCAAGCTCAGTCTGCTGTTTGTCTAGCTGCAATAATGCTTTGTCAGCCTTGTCCCGATCATCATAAAAACCCGGTGCTGCAATGCTCTTATGTAATTCGGCAATGCTGGTTTCTAATGTGCTGATCTTTTCTGGCAACGCATCAAGCTCTCTTTGTAGCTTGTAGCTCAGCTTGTTTTGTGTTGCTTTGTTATTGTTAGTGCTGGAATCAGTGACCAAAGGCGTAGCTGTGCTTTCAACCTGGGATGTTAAGGCAGCGCTTTTTCCTTTTGCTGTGTCGGCCTGCTCAAACACAGGTTTCAAACCTTTGGAGGTCTCAAGCTCACGCAGGAAATCTGTGTATCCACCAGCAACATCTATAAATTTCCCGGCGCCTTGATAAATCAGGCTTCGAGTAACGACATTATCCAATAGCTCACGATCATGAGAGATAAGCACGACTGTGCCTTTATAGTCAGATAGCAGTGCCTCAAGTAACTCGAGCGTTTCAACATCCAGATCGTTACTGGGTTCATCCAATACCAGCACATTGGATGGTTTTAAAAATAGTTTGGCCAGCAACAGGCGATTGGTTTCCCCGCCTGAGAGTGCAGTTATAGGTGCGCGGGCACGATCGGGTGCAAAAAGAAAATCCTGCATATAGCTCATGATGTGCTTGGACACACCATTGATTTCTATGTTGTCCTGGCCTTCACTGACGTTATCAGCTGCGCTTTTATCTTGATCAAGTGCGGCTCTTAGTTGGTCAAAATAAGCAATCTGTAGTTGTGTACCATGCCTTATGCTGCCGCTAGAAGGTGTGAGCTTTCCAAGCAATAGGTTAATCAGTGTAGATTTGCCACAACCGTTGGGGCCGATAATGCCAATACGATCATCTCGTAGTACTGTGATCGATAAATCATTTACTATTGTCGTTGTGTCGTAAGCAAACGACATGGCATCTGTTTCAAACACCAACTTACCCGAGCGCTCACCTTCATTTGTGGCAAGGTTAACGTTGCCAGAGCGTTTACGTCTAGCACGGTGTTGTTCACGCAGGGCTTTTAATGCGCGCACACGACCTTCGTTACGTGTACGTCTGGCCTTGATACCTTGTCTTATCCAGGTTTCTTCCTGCGCCAGCTTTTTATCAAACAAAGCATTGTGTTGGGCTTCAACTTCCAGTGCTTCCTGTTTGCGTTTTTGGTAGGTCTCGTAGTTCCCTGGCCATTGGCTTAACACACCACGATCAAGCTCAATAATCGCATTGGCTACGCGGTTTAAAAAGGCACGGTCATGTGTTACGAATACCACACTGCAATGCAGTGTGTTGATATAGTTTTCCAGCCAGTCAATCGCACCAATATCCAGGTGGTTTGTTGGCTCATCAAGTAGCAATAAATTGGGCGCTGATACGATCGCCTGCGCCAGCAACACACGTCTTTTCATACCACCAGAGAGGCTGGCAATATCGCTTTGGGCGTCCAGTGACATGCGTGAGATGGTTTCTTCTACACGTTGTCCTGCTGTCCAGCCATCTTTTGCCTCCAGCTGGTCTTGCACTCTTTGTAACTTGGCTGAATCAAAAGCCTCGGGATCTTGCGAGAGCTGATTGTATTGCGCAAGTAAATCGCCCACACCCGGCAGGCCAGTTGCAACGACAGAATACACTGAGCCTTCAAGGTCGGTAGGTACACTTTGGGGTAGATACGCCGTTTTTAAATTGCTGTCACGGTTAAGTTCACCCGCATCTGCGTCGATAGTGCCAGCAAGCAGTTTAAGCAAGGTAGATTTACCTTCGCCATTTCGACCCACCAATGCGGTTTTCTCGCGGTTTCCAATGACAAAGGAGATGTCATCCAGTACCGGCACAGCGCCAAATGCGACGCTAAGCTTCTGTCCTCGGAGGAGTGCCATAATTTTCAGTGTTGACGGTGCAGTTAAGCACGCAAAATCCAGGGGTGCCAGGCTATAAATGGATGAGCCAGGCCGAAGCGCAGATTCTATCGCATCCGGGACACTAAGGTCTTGGCGTATTAGCTTTGATTTGCGTGGCTTGTCAAATGGCTCGCAAGCTGATTCAAATCCATATAAAACGTGTTGTACAGCAAGCCAAAATCCTGCCCAGGGTAGGTGCTTCTAAACAGCTGAAAGCGAAAGTAGTTTTGAGACATAGCCTCGTGGTTGGACCACAATTGTGGTGCTCGCAATGGACCGCCTCCGACTAAAACATGTGTGACAAACTGATTGCCGGTGATATAGCCAATGGCCTTAAACCCGGGTGAATCAAAAAAGCTCAATGTTGTGTCAAGTTTGGCACTGCGCAGCTCGCAGGCATAAGCGCATATTGGGTGTGTTTCGTTACCGGTCGCTTCCACCATGGCATCGTTGGGTAGTAGCACAACGCGCTTGCTTTGGGCGATGCTGTAGGCGGCCATATCAATGAGCTGAACGATATCCAGCTGTATGTTTTCTGGGTTAAGTCTGTGGGGTGTTGACAATTCGAGTCTGTCGCCTTGCATACCGGTTTGTTCGAGCAGTGCATTAATGCCCTGGGCCAGCTTGTGCGGCTTTAAATCTCGGTTTTCCACGATGGGTTGGATCTTCATCGTGCGACGATCTTCAATCAGTAAACAACCCTGGCTACTTGCCAGGGCCTGCAGGTAGCGCAGGTTCTCCGGCTGCAACTCAGACATTTCCGGTGGCAAAAAAAGCGCTAGCTTGTCGTTTTTTACATCTGACGAGATAACGGTACGCAAGCTTGGCTCGACCTTGGCATCGGTTAGCCCGATAACATGGGAAAGCCCGCCAATCCACTCTTCGCTGCTTGGTTTGATGTTTTCTTCAGTTGCTAGCACTTCATTTTTCCGTACGCTACTCACACTCAAATCGTGTGCTGTGTCACAGAAAAGCGATTTTCGGGCCACAATTGACCCTGTATAAGGAAGAGGGGATGTTTATTTAACGGAAAAGTGCTTCAGCAGCGAGTTGTTTGAACAATGAGTTGTTTTTTGTTCGCATCACTTTCTGTCTTTAGCGTGCTCGCAGCGAAGTCATTACTGGTCAGTTGAAGTTGATACAGGGCAAACTCTGAAGCGCTCAATCCATGTACATTTGATCAACTGGCTGATTTTTTCGCTTGCTCTGCTGGCGTGAGCGCCTTGATGGTAAGGGCATGGATCGCACCTGTTTTGATGTGCTCTTCTAGTACTGCGTACACCATTTTATGGCGATTGACAGGGCTTACACCGTCAAATGATTCGCTGATTACAGTAGCTTCAAACTTACTGCCCTCAGCCACCACTTCGGCACTGGATCCCTCTATGGCTTTCTCAACCAGGTCGGCAAAATAGTCCATGCGCATTATTGATGTGACTCGTATTGGGGTTGGGCACCAGTATACCGAATTTGCGTGGCACAAAAAAAAGGGCTCGACTAGCGAGCCCTACAATTGGGGGTGAGAACGTGACACCATGAATATCCGGAGCACGTGCAATAAGATTAGTAGAGCTTACGGTAATGTCAAATAAATCCTTGATTAATCTAGAAATAGTTTGACTTCAAATTGACTGCAATTGCGTCCGGGGATTATGAAGGGCTCTCATGAAACACATACGATGTCGAATAATCACTGAATTCGAAATACACCTTTTTTTCACCTTCATCTACCTTACCGTTCAGGTTGGTATCAAGCGTACCGTAACCGAAACGATAAGGTCTTGATTCCCCAGAGTCTGTACCTGATGCAGTGGATAGTTTGTCAATTCCTAAAAAGCGTTTGACCAGCTTATCGCCAGCGTAGACTTCCAGAATGCCATCTGTGCCTGTCCAGTTTTGAACAGCACGGCCGATTTTATTTTGAGATTCTTGCGTACAGCCAGCCAAAGCCAGAAGCGCAGTTATGATCAGAAGATTTTTCATTTGGACTCTCATTGAGTTAAATACAACGCCAGTGTAGCGATTTGAGTATGTTACGCAAACCGCAATAGAGCGGTTGGCACAAATCTTATTGCTTGGATAACAATTCGGGGCATGCAGATTTTAAATTGTTCGTCAGCAAAGAAATCGTACAAATGATCCACAAGAGTTTTAAACTACTCCATATACTTTTTCAACAATTGGTTTTTTGGTATGGCATCAGATAATAAAAAATATGGCATTAGTGTAAAACTGCCAGAGAACGATCCCATGTCGGCGGCTCATTTGTTAGGAGATGATTGGGCTGGTGAGCGCTGGTACAGCACTGCAGATGAACGTGATACTGCTATTGTTCAGATGCAAAATCACCCGCGCTACTACCGTAAAGGCGATACGCCAACCATAACACTGGAAAAAATAGAACGCACATAATCGTTGCCACATGATCGTTGCGCCTTCGTAGGCAGAGAATTGGCAAACTTCTGAATTTTCAGCATGTTACAAATGATAAAGCGCTCTCGTCAGGATTTTTGCCGCGTTTCGTCAGTGTCATTTCTCACGCGCTTAGATGAGACAGCTGAGATCTCACGTCGCAATTTTGCGTTTAGTGCATGCTTCCACATTTTATAGCCGTGTTTTATAGCCGTGTGAATAGCCGTGTGTATAGCCGTGATGCGCAGCCTGTTCAATCTGCTCTGTTTTTCGGAAAGTCATAGAACACCATTTCGATCTCGGTGCCAGTGCTCAAAATGAAATCCTCTTGATGGAGCTGAAAATGCAGCATGCCGCAGGTCGGCAAGTTGACAGGTGCACCAGGGTGTAGCTGTCTACCCAGCACTTCGAGCCCCGGATTGTGTGCGATTATCATCAGATGACGTACCGCATTGTCTGTACCTTCAATCAGTGAGAGCATCGTACCTGGAGAGGCTAAATAGAGTGATTGTTCAAAATGAACCGAATTGCTTTCTACAGCTTGCGCATCGATAAAATGCTCTGCGGTTTCTTTTGTGCGTACTGCGCTACTGCACAGTATCCGGTCAGGTTTTAAGCCAGCTTCAATGAGTCGTGATGCCATATCTGGAGCATCGCGTCTGCCTCGCGAATTTAGCGTTCTATCATGATCTGTCAGGTTGTGATCTTTCCAACTGGACTTTGCATGACGTAACAAGGTCAATTTTTTCATCGCTTAGGATTGTACACGCTACAAACCATCACGACATCAATGTGTTGGCGCATTCAATCGGTAAAGCGATTTTCCAGGCTAATTCGGCGCAGAGTTTTCTCTGCGTTAGCGAATTATATTCAGGCCAGCAATCCTATTTTTAGTGCATAGCATGAGCGCTGATCATTGGCTTTAGTTCGTCAGTGTCAGTCAAGCAACTCTGCATCGGCTATCCGGATGTAGCCTATCCCTTTTTCGGTGTCTATTTTGTACCAGTCGTTAACTTGCTGCTCTAATGAAAAATGTGCACCTGGTGTGACACGCATGAGCAAAGTTGAGTAGGCGGCGGGCTCACTGTAGATCCCTTTGGGGAAATAGCTGCCGACTACTTTTACTTGGCGTTTAGCGCCCGAGTAGCTGCCTGTTCCAATGGCGTTTTCATCCAGTGGTTCCAGATTAAAATTTCTGTTTGTATCAATTGGTGTAACCACAACAGGTGCAAGTTCTTCTTTCGATAACAGTTGAGCAGGGTCGCTGGAATGTGCAACCGTCAGTGACGTGACTGGGGGGAGAACCGTTGCTGCTTGTGGCTCAGGAACGGTACTTCTTGCTATCTCATAACCTGGAATTAAATCGGTTGGTATTTCCAGTATGCTACCAACACGCATTTTTCTTGGATCGGAGATGTTGTTAAACGCTGCGATGTCGCGCCAGTTACTGGAATCACCCGTGTATTCAAGCGCTATATCAGATAGTCGGTCACCACCTTGAACGGTATAACGTATGACGCCAACAACATAGTCCTCTGTAACGTGATAAGGAACATTGTCTGTTGCGGCTACGTTTTGCGTTGCAGCTACTGGCGCGGAGGATTTGCTAGCGCATCCGAAAAGTCCTGTACAAACTAGTACAAGAGCGTAAACAATTATTGGCTTTTGTTTTTTTATAGTGGTCATCGATGTCTCTATCGCTTACCTGTGCTTTGCGAAGTCCTTTCACTCTATATCGATCAGGTGTCAGCCCAACTTTGATACGAACTGATACGGTTATGCCTATTATTTAGCAAAAGAAGCCATTAGGTAGTAGAAGCTAATGATTAAAGTGCTTCGTTTCGCATTTTTTAAACAGCGCCTTGTCACATTACTGAGACATTGAGCACAACGCAAGCCACCGATGATGGAAAATGTTGACAGTCAGCCAGACCTGTCAACCAGGGTTAGTTTCTTTGACTAGCAAGATTGGGCAATACGGCAGGTGCTAATGCGTATTGCAGGATTGAGGGGTGTGTGGGAAGCTTTACTGCGGGACAACGTTTGTGAGTGTGGTTACAGAATAGAGAGGAACTACTTTGTGCAGCTGTGCCGATTAGGCAAAAAAAACGGCGCCCGAAGGCGCCGCGTATAGCGAATGACGAGTCTGTTATTTCACATCACGAGAGTGTACGTAACCAATTCCTTGGTTAGTTTGTACTTCAAGCCAGGGACCAATTTTCTTTGATACTTGCAGAGGCGTTCCTGGTGAGACTCTCATCAATAATGAAGATGCAAGATCAGCCTGTAGATATACCGCCTTTGGGTAATATGTTCCGCTAACCATGACTTCACTTTTGAAGTTGTTATCATTCTCTTCAAGCGTTGCATTCGCTTCAGCGCTTAGCTGTTCATCTGTTACAGGTTTTAAGGTTTCGTCCTGGTAAGCTGCTTCAACTATCTTGATGTCACTATTCTGATCAGGCTGATTTGTGCCTGTCAGAACCGCGGTTGTTGCATTCACAGCATTGGAGTCGCTTGCACTAATGTTGCCTGCTGTAGCAGTAGGTATCTGGTCACCGTTAATGTTTGCGTTTGATATCAGCTGACCGTTTGCATCACGCTCAACAATCATTGCGTTGGGTACGTAGATTGTCTGTCCTGGAATAACACGAGTAGCCTCGGATGCGGAAAACTGATTCTTTTCAGCAAGTATTTTCCAGTTAGTTGCATCGCCTGTAGTGCGTTTAGTGAAGTTCCATAAGGTCTCACCCTCGGCGACTTTCATTGCTGTGGCTTCAGAGGCAATTTCGCTGAGCTGCTGTTCAGTTTTTTTCTGTGCAACTGCGGCTACTACAGGCTCAGCGCTTTGCTCAAGTGTGTCTGGCTTGGATGTCACTGGCTTGGTTACCAGTAATTGATCTGCAGCCGATAATTGAGATTGTATTGTGCTGCTATTTGCAGCAGCCAATTCAGGGTTGGTTATATCCGCGTTATCTTCGGTTTTGGATTCAGTATTAAATGCAATATCGGGTTTTACCATGTCGGCCGGTATGTCGAGCTTCATGCCTGGGTACACTGATGCATCTGGTGCAAGGTCGTTCAGATCCGCGATGATGTGCCAGTTGTTGGCATCACCTGTGGTGGCCTTTGCAATATCCCAAAGGGTTTCATCTACCTTGACTAAATGTGTCCAGTTTTGAGTGGATACGACGTTGCCTGAAGTGGGATCAGATCCGGTCTGATCAACAATGATGTCAGACAAGTCCCCTGTAGAGGCGACTGCGGCGACTGTATTGCTTGGCAGGCCGTTTGTATCGAGTGCAGGCTCTACGGCTTGAAAAGTTTCTTCTGCTGACACAACAGCGACCTGAACTGGCGCTAATTCAATCTCTGCATCATCTTCCATCAGCGCCAGGTCAACCTCGTCCAGCAACTGGTCTTCTTCATAAGGACCGATGTACAGCAGCCTCTTAGTGCCTTCCCAGGCTTTCGAGCCATACACAGCAGTTGTGTCGCCGACTTTATCGAGCCCTTTTTCAAGGCCATTGCCAACAGTGTTGGCGATAGAGCCAATGTCCAGGCCGGTGTTTGGTGTGATGGTGCAGGCGCTCAGGGAAAGGATGGCTGCTGCAATGTAACTGTGCTTGAAAATAGGGAGGAGACGACTCTTCATTCTTGCTTACCCCGCAATATGCGATCTGTATGACTATTAGATGAGTTTGATCGGATGGTGGCGGGTATTGGGATCAACACAAACCGCAGACAGCAATCAAACATGACCATAAATTTAATAGTAGCTAGATGTATATGAGTCAATACAAAGCGTGAAATGTCTGACGATAATTGCGTGATTTGTCGGCTTTAATTCTGATTTAGCATTAGAGACATTTTTTTGACAAGTTGTTTGGCACCGTTATTTGATATTTAAAACAACAGTCAAATTAATGGCGAACAAACCGCTGCACGGGTTTAACTGCAATATTGCCTGGTGAGTCAATTAGCTGATCAAGAGCAATTAATTGTTCATTGGCTTTAGTGTCTGGCTAAAGCCAAAAAAACTTATCGTGTCCAGGTATCGCGTAGGGTAACCGTGCGATTAAACACTGGCCGCTCTTTTGTGTGATCTCGCCGATCTGCCACAAAATAACCCAGGCGCTCAAATTGAAAGCGCTCTTCGGGCTTGGCATTTTGTAAATCGGCCTCAAAGTAACAGTTCTGTTTAATGATGCAGGATTCGGGATTGATAACAGATTCAATACTGTCCGCTCCAGCAGGATTTGGTGTGTTAAACAGATGATCATAGACGCGTACCTCGCCCTGCACACCATGGGTTTCCGAGACCCAATGAATGACACCTTTGACTTTGCGCCCTTCAGGTTTCTTACCTAATGTCGCAGCGTCATGGGTGCATCGCAGCTCTACAACGTTGCCGCTGCTATCCTTGATAACGTCATGACATTTGATAACGTAACTACCGCGCAGACGAACTTCTCCACCTGGTACCAGTCTCTGATATTTTGGTGGTGGGTCTTCGCTAAAATCATCGCGATCAATAAGCAGCTTGTTGCTGAACGCAATAGGTCGTCGTCCTAAAGCTTCGTTTTGCGGATGGTTAGCAAACGAGAGCTCTTCATGGTGGTCTTCGGGTAAGTCAGTGATAGTGACTTTTATTGGGTCAAGCACTGCCATGCGTCTATGCGAATTTTCGTTTAGATCATCACGTATGCAGGTTTCCAGTACCGCCATTTCGATCCAGGAATCGTTTTTGGTAATACCAATTCGTTCGCAGAAATCCCGGATTGAGGCAGGAGTATAACCACGGCGTCGGATGCCCGTTATGGTTGGCATACGTGGATCATCCCAACCCTCAACGTGGTTCTCCTCCACTAACTGGATCAGCCGCCTTTTACTGAGCATGGTGTATTCGAGTGATAGACGTGCAAATTCGATTTGCTGTGGGTGTGCTGGGGTTTGAAGTTCATCAAGCACCCAATCATACAAGGGGCGGTGATCTTCAAATTCGAGTGTACATAATGAGTGCGTGATGTTTTCCATCGCATCAGACACACAGTGGGTGTAGTCGTACATGGGGTAGATCGACCAGCTGTTCCCAGTGCGAACATGCTCCACCTTGCGGATGCGATACAAGGTTGGGTCACGCATATTTATGTTGCCTGAAGCCATATCGATCTTGGCACGAAGAATATGTTCACCATCGGCAAAGTCGCCATTACGCATTTTTTCAAACAGCGCCAGGTTCTCTTCGATAGAGCGATTGCGGTACGGGCTTTCAACACCTGGCTCTGTCAGGGAGCCGCGCATTTCTCGCACTTCTTCTGCCGTACTGCTATCTACATAGGCTTTGCCTTTTTTGATTAAATCGCAAGCGTAGTTGTATAGCTGTTCGAAATAGTCTGATGCATGGTGAAGCTCGTGCCATTCAAAACCTAGCCAGCTGACATCGTCTTTTATCGCATTGACGTATTCTTCACTTTCCTTTGCGGGATTAGTGTCATCAAAACGCAAGTTACAGCTGCCACCGTACTGAGCTGCAATGCCGAAATTTAGACAGATGGATTTTGCATGTCCAATGTGCAGATAACCATTTGGCTCTGGAGGAAACCGGGTGGCAACACGGCCATCGTTTTTATTGACTGAAAGATCTTCATCGATAATATTCCGAATGAAATTTCCAGTAACAGGTGGTTCGGGTTTATTCATGATTGGTTTATCTACGCGAAGGCGCAGAAATTATAGCTTGATACAGGCTTAAGGCGCAGGTTTATAGCGCGCCAGCACTTTTTTTACGTAGGCTTGGGTTTCTGGATAGGGTGGAATACCCTGATATTTGTCCACAGCACCCGGACCAGCATTGTAAGCGGCCAGTGCCAGAGTCTGATCCTGTTTATAGCGTTTGAGCATCTTGGACAAGTAGTGAGCGCCGCCATGAATATTCTGTGCTGGGTTAAATGAGTTGCTTACACCAAGCGATGCGGCGGTTTTTGGCATTAGTTGCATCAGTCCCTGAGCGCCAACGACAGAGACGGCCTTTTCATCAAAGCAGGACTCAACTTCTGCCACAGCTCGAATCAGGTTGGGGTCAAGCTGGTACTTATTTGCGGCTGCATTTATATGTGTGCTATATCGCGCTGCTCGTTCTGCTAGCTTGGTGCGATTCATTCCGAAGCAGGAAGCTGTAGCCACTGGCCGGCCGTAGCTTGCTTTGTAGCGTGTGCGTTTAAATTTACCCCCTTCTACCTGCATGGGTGCATCGGAGAAGATCATTACGCCATCAATGGTTTTCTTTTTATAGATTGGTGTAGCCGCTAATGTGTTTGATAAGCTAAAAAACAGGAGCAGGTTGGCAACAGCAATATTTAGAGCCAAACGTTGCCTGAACGCTGTTGTCACGCACCAGCGGGGTAAGATTTTGTGTCTGGGTGGCAGCCTGATTGGTTTGCGGGTGTTTGGCACGGTATGGACAGCAGCATATTGGGTTAAGAAATCTATCGAATTTTGCATGCAAAAATCTGCCCTCTGCGCTAGATAGCCTAACGCGCCTTTTTCTAGACGCCCGTTGCGCTTATTTTATGAGAACCGCATCACATAAAAGTGACTTGCTGGTGAGCCTATCAAACCGCTCCCGACCAGTGCGTCACTAAATCACTTGCCACTGCTCGTCTTCGCGCCGGCTGCTCTTTACTTGGCGTGCCCATATACATAAATCCGATGATGTGATCGTTTTCTGCTACGCCCAAAGCCGCTTTTACGGTTGGGTGGTAGGCGTTGGGGCCGGTAAGCCAGATGGAACCAAAGCCGCTGGCAGTGGCAGCCAACTGCATTTGTGTGGCGACCGCACCTGCCGAAAGAATTTGTTCAACTTCAGGGGTTTTTGGGTGGTTTTTGGTGATGGTTGCTACAATCA
>CALHRQ010000312.1 GCA_938038175.1 uncultured Granulosicoccaceae bacterium
CCCGACCATGCGACCGACCTCACGGGCCCAAAGGCCTCCAGCATTGACAACATGCTCGGCCTTTACGGTGCCGTTTTCCGTAACGACATTCCAGGTTCCATCACTATCCTGGGTGAGTTCAATCACACGATTACGCAATTCAATCTCTGCCCCAAGGTTCTTTGCAGCCTTTGCATAAGCGTGCGTTGTACCTGAAGGATCAAGATGGCCCTCAACCGGGTCCCAGAGCGCGCCCACAAAATTTGTCTCATCCATCAACGGGAACATTGACTTGGCTTCAGATGGCGTAATGATCTCGGTTTCCATACCTAAAGCGCGTCCGGTTGCGTGTACATAGCGAAGAAAATCCATGCGCTCTTCGCTATCAGCCATCATGACACCACCGGTCAAATGTAGTGAGCAGGACTGGCCAGATAGTTTTTCCAGCTCATCGTAGAGCGAGACTGTATAGGCCTGGAGCTTGGCAACGTTAGGATCGCCATTTAAGGTATGGAACCCGCCTGCAGCATGCCAGGAAGACCCACTGGTGAGTTCGGATCGCTCGATGAGCAGTAGATCATCCCATCCAGCTTTAGCCAAATGAAATAAAACCGAGCAGCCGACAACACCACCACCGATGACTACGACACGTGCGTGAGATTTCATACCAGATATTGCTCTTTATGACGTGTGCTCGCTGCAAAAGCACGGGGCTAAACTAAACTACAGCTACTTTGGGGATTATATGGAAATTTAGGCGCTAACCACAAACTTAACGAATTACTTTTGTCCTGTTAACACTACCCAATTAATCTATTAAATGAGTATGCCCTCAAGCCGCTGGATTTTTTAAAAAATTATGCGGCTGGTTCGAATTGTTACAGCGGTGCTGAATCAGGGAATCAGCCTAGGCCAATGGAATATCATTTCCAGATTTTCCCTTTTGGTATGTACTAGACAAGTCAGCGTACCTGTGGGTGATGGCATCAACGTGTTTTCCCGCTTCGGCACGATCCTCTGCTGGTAGTGCGTTAATGAGCTTGATGATGTCAAAGCTGTCCCAGAAAGCATTGTTTGCACGGTATTCCCCTGGCGCAAGCCCGAAAACTTCTTTGAGTATCTGTAAATCATGAGGTATCGCGAAGCTGTCGCGTGAGTCTTCATGGCTGAAAAGATAAAAAAAGTTATCAAACCCTGCCCAGGTAATGGCAGACATACACAATGTGCACGGCTCGTGAGTTGAGAGGAAAATTAATTCACTAGTTGAGGGACGCTTGTCCGCAGCAATTTCATAGAATTTTTTTAATACATGCATTTCACCATGCCACAGCGGGTTATCTGTTTCGTTATTGGTTTCCGCCAATACTAATGAATAGTCGTTGCGATCTAACAGAGCTGCACCAAAAATTTTGTTGCCTTCCGAGACTCCCACCATTGTCAAAGGAAGGATATCGTTGCTAATCGTCTCGAGCAGGCGTTTGATCAGGTCAATATCAGGTGTAAGGGAGGTCATCTGCTCTGATTTACTCGTTAACTAAGGTGAAATAAAAGAAGCCCCGAAAATAATCAGTACTTTTTAGCGTCTGATTGTCGAGGTAGCTCTACGACTGAGTCTGTTGAAACACAGCTTATGTCGATCGAACTGATATCCTCGTTATATTGTATACAGCCAATGTATTGCTTGTAGACAGTCATTATATCCTGCTATTTTTTGATGTAAATCTTTGATATTCAGATGGGTTGGTTCCCGGTTTGCCTGTGGACTTGCAGTGCCAGTCGCACTACACACCAAAGAATTCTCCATCTGTAAAGGTCTGAAATTGGTGGAACGGTTATTCATCGCAGCATACTAGGGGTTTGTACGGTGTGGATCGGGTGTTACCGGCTTGGATTTGACCCAGTTGATACCAGCTACACATTTTAAGCACAGAGCTTTATTTTTTCCGTTCTTTGGAACCTTTGCTCGACTTTGGCTATCCTTGTACCTAGTAAGACAATAAAATCAGATGTATACATCGAGGTGCACCTATGCCGTGCATCCAACGACAGAAATTGTGAAAATGACAGGAGCTGGGATGACCACTAATCCAATAAAAATCATGGTCTATCGGTGGGCTGGGGCTTGGGGGCCGTTTAAGGTGTCTATTCCTTGTGGTGAGTGCGCATTAACTGCGGACATTATCAAGGATACGATGAAAAATGAACTGGCTGGCATTCCGGTTGAGCTTGAGACACGAGACTGGCTAAGTGAGTGGTATCGACCATTGATGCGGGGTGGTTGGCACGCACCGATTGTGCTGGTAGAGAATAAAGTCATCGGGCAGGGCGGTGCCTTAAATCGAGGCATGCTGACTCAGGCGGTCGTTGAACATCACGCAAAAAATAAGGCAATGGAAGGCAATCATGTATTCGGTAAGGAAACGTGCCCGCATTGCCTTCGTGCCAAGGCGCATTTAGAGAAAGCGGGTATCGATTACCAATACCGCGATGTAATAAGCCAACCGCTCGATCTTTATGAGATGCTTGCTCGTGTTAAGCCTTTAGTTGGCCCTAAAACGCCCATTACTGTGCCACAAATTTGGATTGATGGCTCGTACATTGGTGGCGCTGACGAGCTTGGTAACATTGTGAATGACACTGTTGAGCCGAATCCCGATCGAGGCCAGTGTTCAATTTCCGCAACACCTGAACTGAAGAAAAAAACGGGCATGTAAACGCAGGCAACGACGTTTGCGAAAAAGCTTGCCGGTGTTTGATGTCAGTGTATTACAGCCATTTTGCTGCAAGAATATAGGCATCAGCAAATTTTACTGAAGACCGTCTGAGTGCAAAAAAAATGAGCGCTGAGAATACCCTCCTCACTGCAGATGTTGTACAGGACATTATTAAAAAAACTCATCTTGACGATGTTATAGGTATCGAGACGGTTCAGGGTTTGTGGAGTGGTTTTGGCCAGATCGAAAGAGTTCAAATCGACTCGGCTAGCTCTCATTTGGCGACAGCTATTGCCCCGCAAGCGGTGCGCTTCGGGGCGCCACACACTAAAAATTCGAATACAACACAATCAAGTAATACAGCACAGTCGGCTATAGTCAAACTCATTCGTCTCCCAGACAAGGCTGCCCACCCGCGAGGATGGGATTCGCCCGAATCCAATGCTCGCAAAATCAAATCATATTCGATAGAAGCCAATTGGTACCGACACTATGCCGCAGAGTGTAAGGCGTCTTGCCGGGTACCGCAGTATTTGGCTGATGGCGTACTCGATGAATCCCTGCGCTGGATACTGATAGAAGATCTTGATAATCAGTTCCCTCTTCGCCGGTCACAGTTAAGCTTGGATGAGGCGAGCATTTGTATTCAATGGCTGGCGTCGTTTCATCGGCAGTTTCTTGATGTCAAAGCCAATGATCTGTGGCCTGTTGGTACCTATTGGCATCTCGCCACACGCCAAAAAGAATTTGAAGCCATGCAGGCGAGCAAGCTTAAGTCTGTCGCAGCCGAGCTGGACGCACGCTTGAATTTAGCAGAGCATCAAACTTTAGTTCACGGTGATGCCAAGGTGGCTAACTTTTGTTTTTCGGAAGAGATGAAGGCTGTAGCGGCAGTGGATTTTCAATATGTTGGAAGAGGGGTCGGTGTTAAAGATTTGGCCTATTTTTTAGGCAGTTGTTTAAACGAGCAAGACATACTAATTAATGAGGCAATGCTGCTCGACCAATATTTTCGCGCATTGGATGCGGGCCCGGCTGTTGAAGCAGAATGGCGTGAACTGTATGTGATCGCCTGGACTGATTTTTACCGCTTTTTAGATGGGTGGATGCCAGCACATCAAAAAATCAACGCCTATACACGCTCGGTTGCAGAGCGTGCTTATCGGCAGCTTTAGTTGTTGTCCAATTTGCTTATAAGGCCATTATTCATCGCAGCCATAATCGCCTGTGTGCACTGTTCGTCTGTCAGTCTGGTTTGATCAGGTGTCGTTCTGGTCTGCATCAGGTTGCCTGCAAGACGATTATGAGCGCCTGAATTTGCCAATACATGGAACAGCTCATGTGCGAGTGCGATCCCAGTATCTTGTACGCCATGCATTAACCAGACACTGTCTCTTAACCAGTCGCGACTTCTCGTATTGCCTCTGCCAAAGGCTTCGCCATCGAAAGCTTCCTGCATACGTGTGTCGTGAGCGAATACCGCAACGGCATGTTGTCTGTCAGGGCCTGTTCGAACATTGTCGAACAGTGTGCGAGCGCTGCCAGTGTGTAAATCTCTTAAGTACTCTGGTGAGCTGACCGTTTTGATAGCAATATCGGAAAACGCAATATTGCATTGTGCAAAAATACTTGAAGCTTGTGCAAGTGCCGACTTGATCGTTGAGGCTTGCCAATTGTCGCTTAGTTTGTACACCGTTAAAGGCATTAGGTAATCGAGGTTTTTGGCCGCCCTAACAAGGTCTACATTATCAATGGTTATCAATGTGGGGTCACTGTCCAGTGGATCTGCGATGTAGCCACCATTAACAAATCGAACCCGGCTCCCGTCCGCAAAACGCCTGGCAAATTCATGCATCAGTTCCGGGGCTTGCCAATGGCGATTGTCTTTCAGCCAGCGTGCTGCCATGGCAACAGCACGTGGTACGGCATAGCTCGACCCCGAAGCTTGAGTCGCTGTGCCATCGAAATCTGTGACCATCTGATGCTCAGCTGGCAGCATGTAGTCGACGCTGTTTCTGCCCCAGTTGACTCTTTCTGCAGGTTGTACAAAATCATCTGCAGAGGTGACAACCAATAAGTTATCCAGCGCTAAAGCTGCCGGGTATACTGGTTGTTGATCGATGTTTCGTCCATTGTTGCCTGCTGATGCAATAAATAAAATATGCGGATGAGCTTTGGCTGCTTTTTCAAATGCTGTCCACTCTTCAACTCGGTTGCCGCCTAAAGGCAAACCAATAATCACTATATTATTGGCATCAGCGTGTTCCACCAAGGCCTGCATGCGTGTCATGTCTGGTCGTGGATAGCGGTACGGTACGAGTTCAGCAAAGGGTGCTTCGTTCAAAAGCAGTGACGCTGTCTTGGTACCATGGCGCGTTACGCGAAAGTTGGAACCTGCAGGATGCGCATCGAATGGTCGATCGTCCATGTCCCAAAAATCCATTCCAATAAGCTTGCCGGTTTCATCTCTGGCCAGTCTTTTGTTGATTGTTGGCAGGGTATAGTTGACGCCTGAATCAATCAGTGCAACACGAACAGATTGTTTGTCAGCAATAATTTTTGGAAGCTTAGGTACTGGTGGATTTAGTAATTCTGTCGCTGTTACTTTTTGAGTTTGTATATCGACAACTAGTAATTCGCTGGCGTAACCGTCTTTATCGTAAGTGATAGCACGTTGTTGTACAAGCTGGCAGTTTTGTACAAATTGCCATTGATCTATGGCGCCGATTTCGGTGTGTCTTTCGATCATGATGCCGCCACGCTGATTATTGCCATCCAGCACGGTCCAATGAAGCTTCTCACCGGCAGTGGTATCCGCGCTGATCCGCTCGCCTCGACGAACACCACGGCTTTCAAACGGCTGCTTCTGAATTGTCTGAGCCTGTACTGCGTGTCTACCATACTCTGCCCACACAAAGGTTTTTTTATCTTTTAATGCCAAACAGCTCGCTTTGGCAAGCGATGTGCGAACCGAAAGAGTGGGCGTTTCACTTGCATAAGTTGCTGGTATGCCTAGTAGGCACGACAGCAGCGTAATCCATACGATGTGGCGATGTTTTTCAGACATAACGCTTCCTGGAAGCTCCATTCTATTTTTTAGTAGAAAATTTGACACACTTTGTCAGCAAAGTGTCACCTAAAAGTAAAAATCTCTTTAGCAATGGCTATATTCTTGCTTCTTTTGAACAGCAAATATCCGTCTATCTAACCTATCAGCTTTGGGCTAATGGCTTCGATGTATTCCAAGTTATCAAATCGAGTGCGTCGTGGCAAAAGGCGGCTTTTCCTGGCACTGCGCAACCGCTTGACTAAAAAACTGCCCGGGCCTGCTACTGTCTCTGACAATGTGCGCTTTTTTGCGAATCCGGGTCCTTTGTTTGAGCACGCTGACCCTGTTAGCCGTACGACAAACTCAATGGCGTCGACAAGCTCGACAGTATCGGATACACCGATCTTATCGACGAAATCAACTTTATCATCAGCACCAAGGGTGTCCACAGAATCCATTATCTCGATGTCTGTGCCAACCGTAAAAGCTGTCGCATTCTACTTGCCGCAGTTTCATACCTTTGAAGAAAATGATCAGTGGTGGGGAGCGGGTTTTACAGAGTGGCGAAACGTTGCTCGGGGTGCACCGCGTTTTAGTGGCCATTATCAGCCACGTGTTCCACGTGATCTTGGATACTATGATTTAAGCGAATCTGCCACTATTAGACAACAAAGTGAATTAGCAAATCGTAACGGGATCGATGCATTCTGTTTCTACTATTACTGGTTTAACGGTAAACGCTTGATGGACAAGCCACTTGATTTGTTTGCAGGTGATTCTGCAATTGATCAGGAATTCTGCATTATGTGGGCAAATGAAAACTGGACCAGAACCTGGGATGGTTTTGATAACGATGTGCTAATACAACAGGACTATCAAGAACAGGATGAGGCGGACTTCCTCAAAGACACCGCTCGTTATATGCAACATGAGCGGTATATGAAGATTAATGGTCGACCTTTGTTTATTCTGTACCGTCCAGGTCTTTTGCCTGATTCGAAGGAAACGCTGGATCGCTGGCGGAAAAAATGGTGCGCCTTACTTGGCATCGAACCACTCATTTTCATGGTACAAGGCTTTGGTGCCGAGTCTCCAGCTGAGTATGGATTGGATGGTGCGATCGAATTTCCACCGCATAAACTGTGTGCAGATTTAAGAAACATCAACCACAAAGTGCGTGTGCTCGATAAACAGTTCAAGGGGCTAGTGCACGACTATGAAGATGTGATTGATCGATCACTAAATGAAGATGCACCAGATTACCCTTTGATAAAAACAGTCGTGCCGCACTGGGATAATGATGCTCGCCGTGAGGGTAGAGGTACCACACTGCAAGGCTCAACACCAAAAAGTTATATGCGCTGGCTAAAAGGGGCTGTTGCCTATGCCAAAAAGAATCCGGTTTTTGATGCGCCTGTGGTTTTTATAAACGCATGGAATGAATGGGCTGAAGGTGCCTACCTTGAGCCCGATGTTCATTATGGCCATGCTTATCTCAATGCAACTCGTCGAGCTATACAGGGTGTTGGAATCGACCATGAGCAGGAGCGTATTTTGCTGGTGGGCCATGACGCTTATAAACATGGCGCTCAGATGTTGTTGTTGAATATTGCTAGAATCTATGCTCAGCAGTTTGGTATGCAAGTGTCGATACTCTTGAAAGAGGGTGGACCCTTACTTGATGATTATCGTGCGATTGCACCAGTATATTTGCTTGCTGATGTAAAGCAAACAGGGTTCAAGCAATTTGTCCTCGAGCACGAAATCACTACAGCAATTTGTAATACCACTGTTACGGGTGATCTCTTGCCCTCTCTGTGTAAACACGGCGTTCGTTGTGTGTCGCTGGTACACGAAATGCCTCAACTGATTGAACAATATGGTTTAAAAAAACATGTAAAAGAGATCAGTACCCATGCTTCGCACATTGTGTTTGCTGCACAAACAGTAAAAGCCGGATTTAACCGCTATTGCGATAAGGTTTTAGCGCCGCAACACATCAGGCCGCAGGGCTCCTATGTTTCTGTTTCGAAGAGTGCCTCAGCTCGCTTAAATTTGAGACAAACACTGCAGATCGATGTCAATCACAGAGTTGTGCTTGGCTCTGGCTATGCTGATCTTAGAAAAGGGTTTGATTTGTTTATGCAGCATGCGCGTCAAATGACGAAAGCAAATCCGAAACTACACTTTGTCTGGATTGGGGCTATAGAGGCTGAATTAAAAGCCTGGGTTGTCTCTGAAAAAGATCTTGTCAACAAGCAAATCCATCTGCCGGGTTTTGTTCAAAATGTCAGCGAGTATTATTCTGTTGCAGATTGCCTGTTTTTACCTTCCAGGGAGGACCCATACCCAACGGTTGTTCTTGAAGCAATGGAAATAGGATTGCCGGTTGTGCTTTTCAAGGGTGCTACCGGCTTTGATCAGCTAATGTCAGAGCATGGTTACCTTGTAGATATTGATGATGAACAAGCGATAAGAGACGCTTTGATAAAGTCTGTCAATGAATCTGACATTGCCAAAAATCCGAAGGCATTGGACCGAGAGCAGCATGTAAAAAAGTACAGTCGATTTGATGACTACTGTCTTGAATTACACTCCTTGCTTCATCCAGGTATGCAAGCGCTAAAAAGGGCCGCTGTGCGGAAGCCTTCCAGTCAACCCGCTTCGTCAGGCAAAAGTGCTGTTGGCAGAAAAGCGGCTTAGCTCTGCACGCTCTGTGGTTTTTTTATTTGATTTGGTACTGCAACCAGGCTCGATTTTGTCAGTCTTCAGGTGTTCGGTTTGGCTTGGTCTTGTCTTGGAAGCTGGCTTAATCCTGTAATTTGACAGGATTGTTTTTGTCCGAGTAACGATTAGTGGTCAGTAGGCTGAACGTTACGCGTCCCCTATGCAGGAGGCTTCTGCGGAAAAATCCCATCCGAAACATCTTCCATAGCATGTTCAGATTGCCGCGTTTGGCCTGTAGGTACTGCTGAAATTGATACAATATCGCAAGTTGTTCAGAGCTTAGCTTGGGAAGAGTATCCTTCTCGGAAAGTAAATAGTTGATGACTGCGATTCGAGTATCTTCTTTAAATGGCAGGCGAAAATCACGTTGGACAAAACCTCTGATTGATTTGCCGTCCACCAGTCGGGCCAGTCCCATTTTTGTGTTACCGGCGGCATTACTCGCATTTTTCTGATGGATTCGGTAAGCAACCAAGGGCTTGGTGAGAAGGATTCGCTTGCCAAACAGCTCTGCGACAACCGCAATCCAGTAATCATGCACATGCAGTTGTGGTGGAAAAGGTAAAGACATGCTCACGAGCGAACGATTCATTAAAATTGTGTTGCCCATGACGCCATTCTGGCCGAGCACAACGGCACTGTTTTTCTCGTTGCTGATGCCGTAATCGCGGTATTTAATGAATGATGATCGGAGCGCCTTACCGTCTGCATCCACCATGCTCAAATCAGAGTGCACCAACACCGGAGCTTGTCTGGCACTTTTTTCTTCTTGCAGCATGGCGCACATACCTTCTTCGATTCTGCGGGCATTCCAGATATCATCCTGATCACTGAGTGCGATATAGTCAAAGCCCTCATCCAGAGTTTGCTTAATGCCATCTTCAAAGTTCTTGACATAGCCATAATTTTCACTGCGCTCAAACAATTTGATTTCAAATTGCTCACTCAGTTTTCGAACAATGGCGCAGGTACTGTCAGTTGAGGCGTCGTCAAAAACTCTGATCGCCACCGGGTAGGTCTGCGTAGCCAGCGTTTCTATCTGCGTCTCAATGTAGGCCTCACCGTTAAATGTGCACAAGACTACCGCGACCGCCGGTTTTGAATTTTTTGTAAGGGGATCAACCATGGTCCATCTTATTGCGGGTGTCAGCGACGAAATCGGGGTTTATCAGCGGGTACTGAATCTTGAAACAACATTTTTTCTTTTCATTCACTCATGAGATAATGCTGAGACAAATCGTACCATTAATGCGAGATCAATTACATGTTTGGGCAAATTTGACGCAGTGATAACTTGACCGTGCCTGATTGTAGGGTGACACTGTCTTCGATGCCAGTTCTTAGATGAGGCAAGTTAAAGACTCCTCAATAGCAAAGCTATTCGCAAAATAGCTGAGCATTGATCTGAGCACCGTGGAGGCTTAAAGGAGCGCCTGTTTGCAGCACATAGATTTGCAGCACTTAGAGTAGTGTAGCCATTGGCGGGAGAAATGAACCAGGGCTGCCACTGGTCACATTCGGCTTATGACACCTGAATGGGCTATTGCTATACGTGCAGGCATAGCCGAATTCAGTAGAAGGTTCTCGACAGAAAGCGCCGGTTACACCATTTCAAGTCAACTATAAAAAGAAACATGCTCGAATTAAACGACGTCGGGAAAAAAGTTGGTGATCTTTGGCATCTGCGAGACATCTCGCTGCAACTCGAAGCCGGCATTTTGAATGTTTTACTGGGGCCGACTCTCTCTGGTAAAACCACCTTGATGCGTCTGATGGCAGGTTTGGATAAACCGACCTCAGGCAGCATGACATTCAACAACAAAAATATAGTTGGCGTGCCAGTGCGTAAACGCAATGTGGCCATGGTGTATCAACAGTTTATTAATTATCCTGCCTTTACGGTTTACGAAAACATAGCGTCTCCGCTGCGTATTTTGGGAGCCAATACCACCACCATAGATACAGAAGTAAGAAAAGCGGCTGAACTTTTAAAATTAACGGATTATCTCGATCGCACACCTCTACAGCTCTCCGGTGGACAACAACAACGTACGGCCATTGCCCGAGCACTGGTTAAAAAAGCAGATCTTGTACTGCTGGATGAACCGCTTGCAAATCTGGATTACAAACTACGTGAAGATTTGCGTATCGAACTACCAAAAATATTCGCACAAACCGGTGCCGTCTTTGTGTACGCGACAACAGAGCCACAAGAAGCACTGCTGTTAGGTGGTAAAACGGCAACTTTGGATAAAGGCCGACTTACGCAGTTCGGCGATACCATTGAGGTATATCGCCAACCACAGGATCTAATCACAGCTAAAACATTTGCTGATCCGCCATTAAACATTGCTCAGGTCGAAAATCGTCAAGGGAAACTTTTCGCAGGTGCTGAAGCTTTCGGACAAGCGCCAAGCAATGGATTGAGCGACGGTCACTACACAGTTGCAATAAGAGCACATCATATCGCGTTGCAACAAAGTGATACTCACAAGGTGCCCGTGCAAGTTAAGGTCGGCACCAGTGAAATTACAGGGTCTGAATCGTTTCTTCATATCCAGATGCATGAGCAGCCCTGGGTTGTGCTTACACAAGGTATACACCGTGTGGAAAAACATACCGGTACTACCGTATATCTTGATCCATCAACATACTATATGTTTGATCAAAACGAACGACTGGTGTATTCACCGTCACAAACACCAGCTCCAGTTTAAGTCATGGCATCTATAACACTACAAAAACTTGCCCACTCCTATCTTGCCAAGCCTCAAATTGATGCAGATTTTGCACTTAAAAAAGTAGATTACCTTTGGGAAGATGGTGGTGCATATGCTTTACTTGGCCCATCAGGATGCGGTAAGACAACGCTGTTAAATCTTATCTCTGGTTTACTGACACCATCGCAAGGGCGGGTTTTATTTGACAGTGAAGATGTCACGTCTCGTTCACCGGAAGATCGAAATATCGCTCAGGTTTTTCAGTTTCCGGTTATATACGACACCATGACAGTTGCGCAGAATCTGGCGTTTCCATTGGTCAATCGTGGTGTAGAGCAAAACGAAGTTGAGCGTCGTGTTAAAGACATGCTGACAACGCTGGATCTTGGCGACAAAGCCAATCGTCGTGCGCGTGGCCTTACAGCAGATGAAAAACAAAAAATATCGTTGGGGCGTGGGCTGGTGCGGTATGACGTAAACGCCATCTTATTTGACGAGCCACTGACTGTCATTGATCCACACATGAAGTGGCAGCTTCGCACCAAGTTAAAAGAGCTACATCAGCAGTTTGAACACACCATGATATACGTGACTCATGATCAAACCGAAGCCTTGACCTTTGCAGATAAAGTCGTCGTAATGTACGAGGGGGAGGTGGTCCAGATCGGAACACCAGAAGAGCTTTTTGATGAACCTGCACATACTTTTGTGGGATATTTTATTGGTTCGCCCGGGATGAATATTTTGCCAGGTGAACTTAGCGGTAATGCCGTGCATCTAGGTGCGCATCGCATTGTATTGAACCAACAGTATGACCAAAGTGCCGGCCAGGTCGAAGTTGGAATTCGTCCAGAATTTATTCGGATTGAACGGCGCTCAGATGTTGGTTTCGCCGCCATACCTTTATCAATTACAACGGTTGAAGACATTGGTCGGGAAATAATTGTGAGGGGCACTATCGAGGGCCACTCTGTCAACGTCGTATTGGCAGAAGGGGTTGAAATACCAGAAAGCCCTGTCGCCGTGTTTGACAACACACGCATTAACCTTTACAAAAATTCTCATCTGATTAAAGGGACAAAGCAACATGGAACATAAGCCCTTTGATAATAAAGCTTGGCTGTTTGTATTGCCCGTCTTTTTTCTTGTTGCTATCAGCGCGATTATACCGTTGATGACTGTTGTCAACTACTCAGTTCAGGATACTTTTGGGAACAACCAGTTTTTCTGGGCTGGTACCGAGTGGTTTCAAGATTTGCTTGGGTCAGAACGCTTTCACGATGCATTGGTTCGTAACCTCATTTTCTCAACCATTGTGTTACTGATTGAAATTCCACTGGGCATCATGATCGCCCTTGCCATGCCTCGAAAGGGCATTGGTGTGCCAGTATGTTTGATATTGATGGCAGTGCCTTTGTTGATTCCCTGGAATGTCGTTGGCACTATCTGGCAGGTGTTTGGGAGAGCGGATATAGGTTTGATGGGCAAGGCTATTGCTGAGCTGGGAATCGATTATAACTATGCAACCGACTGGCTTGATGCCTGGATTACCATTGTCGTGATGGATGTCTGGCATTGGACCAGCCTTGTGGTTTTGCTTTGCTATTCCGGGCTGGTTTCCATACCAGAAGCGTATTATCAAGCTGCTCGTATTGATGGTGCGTCAAAGTGGAAAGTCTTCAGGTACATTCAACTGCCAAAAATGCATCGGGTACTGTTAATTGCAGTATTGCTGCGATTTATGGACAGCTTCATGATTTATACCGAGCCTTTTGTACTGACCGGAGGAGGGCCTGGTAACTCCACAACTTTCCTGTCAATAGATCTTGTAAAAACCGCG
>CALHRQ010000313.1 GCA_938038175.1 uncultured Granulosicoccaceae bacterium
ATTGATGCAGCAGAATTCAATAACCCAACTTCAGATCGTGACTTTGGTATGCAGGATGTGTCCAAGCACTATCACCTGGCCAGCTTCCACCAGTCGCAGGAATTCTTTGAGTGTACTTTCAACAAGAAGAAGTACGATTCACTACCAGCAGAACTGCAGGCAATCCTGAAGTACGCTTCAGAAGCTGAAAACTCCAACTTCTACTGGCACAACACTCGCCGTTATGCTGACGATCTTGTCACACTGAAAGAAGAGCAAGGCGTTAACGTTTATCGTACGCCAGATAGCGTAATGCAAGCCCAGCTTGAAGCATGGGACAAGGTTGTTGATCGTATTTCTGGCGAAGATGAGTTCTTTGCAAAGGTTATCGACTCTCAGAAAGTCTATGCTGAGAGTGTGATGAACTACCTCAATCTCAACCAGCCTGATTACAAGTTGGCGTATAAGCACTACTTCGGTTAAGACCTAAGCCGTCAGTTGTAACTTGCAAGGTGGTAAATCCTATAGCGATTTACCACCTTGCTTTGTTTTAAATTGCCTTGTTTTCACTTGGTTTATTTTCGAATCGGAGTAAAAGCGCGTGACCAAGCTTGTCTATGCGATTGAAAGTTTAAGTATTTGGACTGGCCGCGCCTTTGGCTGGTGCATACTCATCCTGACGCTTTCTGTCTCTTATGAAGTGTTTGTTCGCTATGTGCTTAACAAGCCTACGGTCTGGGCCTTCGATGTTATGGTGCAAATGTACGGTGCGCTTTTTTTGATGGCGGGAGCTTATGCTCTTGCACAAGATGCGCACGTTAGAGGCGATGTGCTTTATCGACTGTTTCCAGTTCGAATGCAGGCCACTATAGACTTCATTTTGTATCTGACGTTTTTCTTCCCGGGTATGTTGGCACTGGCCTGGTACGGGACAGAAATCGCGTCCGACTCCTGGCGCTACAAAGAAGTCAGCTGGAATAGCCCGGCTCGTATACAAATCTATTTTTTCAAAACACTGATCCCGTTAGCCGGTTTTTTACTCATGTTGCAGGGCTTTGCCGAATTAGTACGTTGTGTCAAGGCGATACGCACTGGTGTATGGATGCCAAGGCTTGACGATGTAAGAGAAACCGAAGATGCACTGCAGGCTGAAGCGCCTGAATATCCCCCTGAGCGGCCGTTAGAGCAGCCAAGGTAAGGGCGTTGGCATCCTTGAAGGCAAGTGATAATCATAAACAACCTAACCTGAGTTGATCGAACAGTGACAAATCCTGAAGTCGCCATTTTAATGCTGTGCCTGTTTATCGTGCTGGTGCTGCTGGGTTTTCCAATTGCATTCACGTTGCTTGCAATGGGTGTTGGTTTTGGTTACTACGCTTATTACTCGGAAGGATCCATAGAAACCTTCTCGGATATATTTTCCAACCAGATTTTTTATCTGCTAAACCAGAATACCTACTCGGTCATGGAGAACGATACGCTCGTTGCCATACCGCTATTTTTGTTTATGGGCTACGTTGTAGAACGAGCCAATATCGTTAACCGACTCTTCTCATCACTTAATCTTGCAGCGAGGAATTTACCTGGTTCAATGGCCATCGCGGCACTGTTAACCTGTGCTGTTTTCTCCACAGCCAGTGGTATTGTTGGTGCGGTTGTTACCTTGATGGGCTTGCTTGCTTATCCAGCTATGGCTGATGCTAATTACAGGAAAGACTTTGCTGCAGGCGTGATTTGCGCTGGTGGTACGTTAGGTATATTGATTCCACCTTCAATCATGTTGATTGTGTACGCTGCTATTGCAGAACTATCCCCCTTGAGGCTTTATGCAGCGGCCGTGTTTCCGGGCATGCTGCTCGCTGGCCTGTACATCGTCTATGTCATTGTGCGGGTGTATATCAATCCGTCCATTGCACCAAAACCTGTCATTGATCCATCCATTACTCGTGGCCAGATCTACTTTCAGCTGCTCACCTCTTTTATTCCGCTAACGGTGCTTATTATGCTGGTACTGGGTTCGATACTGGGTGGCCTTGCAACGCCAGCCGAAGCTGCCGCCATGGGCGCGCTTGGCGGGCTTGTGTTAGCGGCGCTGTATCGTTCGCTCTCCTGGACAAAAATAAAAGAATCGGTTTTTCTTACGGCTAAAGCCACAGCAATGGTGTGCTGGTTGTTTGTTGGCTCCTGGACTTTTGCCTCTATCTTCTCTTACCTGGGTGGGCATGATGTAATTGAACATTGGGTATTGGCAATGGACCTTCAGCCATGGCAATTCCTGGTCATGGTGCAGTTGATCATCTTCCTGTTAGGCTGGCCACTTGAGTGGTCGGAGATCCTGATCATTTTCGTACCGATCTTCTTGCCTATGCTCGATACCTTTAACGTTAACCCGTATTTCTTTGCGATGCTGGTTGCGCTTAATCTACAAACATCGTTCCTGACACCTCCGATGGCAATGTCGGCTTATTACCTAAAAGGGGTGCTCAAAAATCAAATAGAGCTAATGCAGATATTCAGAGGACTGATGCCGTATCTAGGTATCGTTATATTCTGTATGGTCATGATGTATATTTTTCCAGGTATCGCGCTTTGGTTACCGGATCAGCTGTTCGGTGAATACATTCCGTAGCCACAGCAAGAGCGTTTTAGTGTGATTAACAATAGTACGACTTCGAACTGTGTGAATAGTTATAGCGTGACCACGCGTGATGTAATGGCGAAACGTGCGGTTACCAAACAGCTGTGAGCACAAAAGACACCATGCAGCTCGACACCGCGAGACAATGCATCAAGCATATTGCCGACGGGTCTTTAACATCGGTTGAGCTTGTAAAACATCATGCAGCACTGATTCAAAAAACAGATGCGGCTATTGGTGCCTGGCAACATTTCGACGCTAAACGTGTAGAGCAAACGGCCTCGGTGCTCGACGAAATGCGGCGACGCAGTGATCCTTTAGGCAGCTTGCATGGTATTCCCGTGGGCTTAAAAGATATCTTCGACACGGCTGACTACCCAACCGAGTATGGTTCTGCTATTCACCAAGGTAGAAAGCCAACAGCAGATTGCCGTGTGGTGGAAAAATTAAAGGAAGCGGGGGCGCTTGTTATGGGCAAAACGGTGACCACAGAATTTGCCTTTATGCATCCTTCGTCTACTACTAATCCACATAGCGCATTGCACAGCCCCGGTGGTTCATCGAGTGGATCTGCTGCCAGTGTTGCGGCGGGACAGGTGCCGCTTGCCATAGGCAGCCAGACCAACGGATCTGTTATCAGGCCAGCCTCTTTTTGTGGTGTTTATGGCTTTAAACCATCAAGTGGTATTGTGTCGCGCGCTGGTGTTTTGGAGACATCACAAACACTGGATACGGTGGGTTTTTTCGGAAGAGACCTTGCCGATGTGGCCTTACTGGCGGATGCGCTGGCGGGTTACGACAACCGTGACAAGGCATCTTATCTCGCGCCCAAGCCAAAGATGCTGGAAGGTTATCTATCGGATGTGCCAGTACCGCCAAGCTATGCCTGGATCGATATGCCATACACCGATCGCTACAGCGAAGATGTGGTGGCAGGTTTTGAAGAATTGCTTAGCGAGATGGGTGAGTCAGTTGAACGCATTCCTGCACCACAATCGTTTGCAGCATTAATTCCCTGTCATAAAATTATTCATGAGTACGAAATAGTACGCTGCCTGCAAGATGAAATTGATAATGGCTGGGCCAGCATCAGCGACACTATAAAGCCAACGTTAGAGAATGCAAAATCGTATACTGATGATCAGTACCACGAAGCACTGGAGATACGACAGGCAGCCATGCAATGGTTCGCCTCTTTTTTTAATGACTATGACGCCATTCTGACACCCTCAGCTGTATCGGAAGCGCCATTAGTTACTGCAGGTGGTACTGGCGATCCTGTCTGTTGCACGATCTGGACTTTATGCGGCTTGCCTTGTATTAACCTGCCACTACTCAGTGGCGCGAACGATTTACCTATCGGTGTTCAGCTAGTAGGTGCCTACCGTCAGGATGATCGGTTAATGCGCACCGCAAGACATATGCTTGAATCACTTCAACCAACACGTGAGGAACAAACTACATGATTTCACGTCGAGTTAATATCATCACCGGTATCCTTGGGTTCGCAATGGTTGCAACCTTTGTTATCGGATTATCTAAAAGTATTTCATCTGGTTTTGCCGGGTTTTATGGTGGTTTGCCCTTTGCGATCATCGTCGCCGTTGTCTTGTTAATGGCACTGTACGATTTTTATGACAGCGCTATTCGTAAAAAGAAAGAGTAAAGCAGAGCAGCACCGTTATGAGTAAGCCACGTCTTTGGATCAGTCGAAAGCTCTCAGCCAATACCGAAGCGCGCGCAAAGCGTGATTACGATGTCATTCTGAATCCGCAAGATAGTTTAAGCAGTTCAGAAGACATTATTCGCATGAGTAGCGACGTTGATGCCATCATTCCTTGTCATTCAGAACACTTTGATGCCGCTACCGTTGCGCAATTAAATGAGCGCTTAAAAATTGTGGCCAACCATTCGGTTGGTGTCGACCACTGTGATCTTGATGCTTTTAAATCTCGTGGTATCTGCGTTACAAACACCCCCGATGTACTTTCAGATGCAACAGCTGAAATCGCCATGTTGTTGCTACTGGGTGCGGCGAGACGGGCCGCTGAGGGCGATGCCATGGTGCGTGGCGGTCAATGGAAAACCTGGAGCCCCTCGTTTATGGTGGGCACACAAGTTACAGGAAAGCGGTTGGGTATCGTGGGTATGGGGCGTGTTGGTCAGATCATGGCCAAGCGGGCGCGTGGCTTTGACATGGAAGTGCACTACTATAATCGCAGCCAGCTGTCTGCCGAAAAGGAAAACGGTGCGGTTTTTCACAGCTCGCTTGATTCACTGTTAGGTGTGTCTGACTTTTTAAGCCTGCACTGTCCGGCAAGCCCTGTGACTAAAGGGATTATCGATGCTGAGGCTATAGCGCTACTTCCCGATGGTGCGATACTGGTGAATACCGCCAGAGGTGCACTGGTGAATGAGCAAGATTTGGTTAAGGCTATAGAGTCTGGCAAGCTTGCTGCTGCCGGCCTTGATTGTTTTGTAACAGAGCCTGGTGGGAATCCTGCATTTGCCCAGCATAAAAATATCATGATGCTGCCGCATATCGGTAGCGCCACCTTCGAGACTCGTGATGCGATGGGTTTTCGTGCGCTAGATAACCTCGATGCATTTTTTAATGGCACCGAGCCGCGGGACAGGCTTGTCTAATTAGTGTTGCGAGTTTCTGCCAGTTTAGAATACTTATCCAGATTACGGGTTGAAACAGAGTCAGTTTACTTTCATCTGCCTAATCAGCGTTTTGAATAGCAACTAACTATCTTTTATGTAGTCAACATGGTTTCTCGTAATATTTTCTAACCTTGTGAAAACGCCCAATACATCGAGCTCCCCAAAAGCCTGGCTTTGGGGTGCGGCTATTCTTGTTGTGTTATTAATTGCTGCTGTAATGTTTCACTCGCCGCCAGGAGAGTGGCAGCAGGCGCAAGCTTACGCACTTAAACTCCAGCAGGCAGGTGTCGCAGGTGTTTTGGGTTTTGTGGTCGTAACAGCGTTGGCAACATCAGTTGGATTGCCTCGTCAGCTATTTGCTTTTGTGGCTGGTTTTGCTTACGGCACAGCCATAGGTGTTTTGCTTTCAAGTGTTGCCGCAGTTATAGGCTGTGCAATCACATTTTTTGTAGCAAATAAGTGGTTATCTGCTTTTGTAAGAAAACGTTACCCCGCCATTGTTCGTTGGTTAGACGCAGCTTTAAAGCAAGATGCATTTTTGAAAATTATCATATTACGCCTACAGCCATTGGGTACCAACCTGCTCACTAATGTTTGTGCAGGTGTTAGTCATGTTTCAGCACGATTATTTTTTGCAAGTTCCTGGTTAGGTTACTTGCCACAAATGCTGATATTTGCGTTATTGGGTACGGGGCTTCGTATTAACTCGTCAACACACTTGTTGATTAGCCTGGTACTAACCGGCGTGTCCTTTATACTGGGCGCAATTGTGTATCGACGCTATAGACTGAATATCCCCATTAAGTAGCAAGCGACTCCTCGGGTACTATTGGAGCAAAATCTAATTTTCAGCGTATTTATGTAACGGGTGTTTCTTGTTCTTTTTCAGGTATTTTAAAGCTTGGCACATAAGATCCAGCCTTAAGTACAATCAATACTTTATGATCGTTGGTGCAGGTGTAATAGTGACTCAGAGTATCGCGTAGTCTTTTGGCCAGGACTCTCACAGAGGGATCTGTCTGTGGGTCGAATGTTGCAGGCTTGCCCAGCGCATCCAATGCAACCGTATAGGTTTTAATTCGAGCTGCGTTACCATCCAATGTTTGCATGACTACAAAGCGTAAAAATGCGGACATTTAGGGTGCTGCTGCAAATTTTGCATCGGCAAGGACTGCATTGAGAGACTCTTCAACTTCAGCTCGATCTATCGAATCATCATTATAAGTTGCTGTTTGTCTTTCTTTCATAAGAGGGCATCCATTTTGTGTCACGTTGGCTAGAAAATAAATTGGAAGAACGAATCATTCTTCGAGTAACCCTTGCAGTCGACGACAGTAAGAATAGTTCTAAAAATTACCTTTTCCCTTTCCGTTTTTCTCTTTTCTCTTTTCCCGTTTCTCTTTTTTGCTTTCCTCTCGGTTTGTCCCACTTACCGTTCATATTAAACAGAGTTTAATACGCAAATTGGTGAAATATGACTATTCGCACATTGTCATTTGTGATCTTATTATCCGCACGGTTTTCGAATCGATGTGATATGCACTATTTTTATGACGCGATTTTTAAAAAGCATCTTTATCAAACACTGTATGCGTTCGTCATTCACAACCGTGTAACAAACAGTTTAAAGCACAAGTAATTCAACAAGCAATGGCAGATACGGTTACGTCCGTTTTTTGCGTTTTTTAGTGAAGCTATTGGCTTTCTATGGGCGCAAAATTAGTGTATTTATTTTTCAATAGAGCCTCTCTTTGTTATTGGCCTGCGTTTTGACACGTTTTAATTCCCGTCAAGGCTCCGTCAATTTATGGACAAAAGAGGGTTAGCTCCTACCCCAGCTTGCAGCTTTGGCTCCGCAGTGTTTCTCTTGTTTGTATGGCCCTTTGCCGGCCCTTTTTCATGCTTGGTCTATGCGAAGGTGTTCGGCTCATTAGCCTTTGAAAATGGCCTGACTCTTGAAACTCTCTTGTTTCCCAGCATAAGGGCGTGGAATTTGCTCAGCTGAATATTATTTAAGAAAGGTTCTCTCAGCGCTCTCGTAATGGATTTTTTCTCCACTTACCAAAGATTGTCAGTGCCCGTTATTAAACGGCGTTTTGTCTCTGGTTTTACGGCTTTTATCATCGCTTTGCTTCTGCCGGTGAGTGTCTGGAGTGCAAACACGGTTTTCATCTATTCATCCGTGAACACGATTCGCGGTATTAACCTGACCCTGGGCCAGGAAAACCTTCTCACGACTGCGAGCCTGTCTGCAACCGTCAATGCCCTTGCTATCAACATAGAAGAAGGTCTGGTTTATTACGGGGATCAAACCAGCGTGTATTACTGGGATCCGGCTTTGGGAGCTGGTGGCGGTGCGCATGCTTTAATAAACAATTTTGCCAATGGTGTTTTGCAAGCGCCACTGACCAACATTAATAGTGCTGCCGGATCGTTTCTCGACGGCAAATATTATGTTGGTTCCGAAAATGATAATGGCTTCATCGTTGATATTTTCGAGCTGTCCATGTCTGCTGATGGTCGGCAGGTAGTTTCTGTCGAAGCACTGAATATCTTTGATGCCTGTAATTGCTCTCAGTTACAGTTGGGAGGCTTCGGTGACATTGCTGCTGTATCTGAGGCGGGGCAGGTTGTGATTTATGGTTCCACTGGTGATTTAACTAATAATGGTGGTGGCACTGCTGCCGGAGTATGGCGTTTTCAACCATCCATTGGTTCATGGGAATTACTGGGCCCGGGGTTTGGAGGGCAGATGGCTGGCAGCCTTGATGGCCGTGTATTCACCAGTATCGGTAACAGCATACGCCAACTGGATACGGCCACAGGTAATATTGGATCAACCAGCCTTTTTACAAGCTCTGCCGCTATATTTGATTTTACGGGTGGTTTTTCTTATGACTTTGGTGATGCTCCCGACAGCTATGGCGCTGCATTTCATGCTGTGCCTTTTGCAGGCACATCCAGCCACTTTATTGGTGCCAGAGGCCCTGATAACGAAGCCTATACTCTAAATTCTTCGGTAGGTGCGAGTGATGGGCAGGGTGATGATGGCAATGCTTCGGATGATGAAGATGCTTTCACATCGTTACCGGCTTTGAGCACAACAGACTCCGACTATCAACTCAGATTGAGCTGCACAACGGGCAGTGCCGTCACTGCCTGGTTCGACAGCAATATAGACGGTAGCTTTACCAATAACGAGGTTATTGATAACGCGGTGGTAAATTGTTCGAACGGCAGTGCAGAGCTTGAATGGTCTAACCTGAATCTTGCTCAGTCTGGTCAGAGCTACATCAGAATCAGGGCATCGAGTTTTGCCAGCGATATCAGCAGGCCCACAGGTTATGCACCAGATGGTGAAGTAGAAGATTATCCAGTTACTATCAATGCGCAAAATGGAAATTCTGGCAATTGTCCTGCAGGTAGCGTCAGCGAAATATATTCTGCAACCGATTTACCCAAAAGAATTGGCCCTAATGCCAACACGTTTACAAGATCAACAATCAATGTGCCAGATTCAAGCATCATCACGGATATTAATTTAATTAATGTGCTTGGTTTACACACTTACGTTAATGATGTGATTTTAACTCTCGAACATAATGGGCAGACCGAAAGCCTATATGGTCCAGCTTGTGATTTTCGAAACCATTTTTTTCTTGGCTTTGATGATGAGGCAACTGGTACACCACCCTGTGCACCGATTGATGGTAATCAGTACCCACCCTTGGGGCAGCTTAGCACTTATGATGGCCAGGATGCTCAAGGAGACTGGACCCTTGTTGTTGAAGATCGGTTCAGCCCTGATGGCGGCACTTTGCTACGCTGGTCACTCGAAGTGTGTACAAGTAATGGTGGTGGTAATGATCCTGATATCCGCTTAGGTAAAAGCGCTACGGTTGATGGTGATATGGTCACGATGACTTTCCGTGTATTTAATTCTGGCGATGTGTC
>CALHRQ010000314.1 GCA_938038175.1 uncultured Granulosicoccaceae bacterium
TGGTCACCATCGGTGCTGCATTGTTTTTTAAAGAGCGTTTGCATACTCGAAGACTTGCCGCAATCGCCTTTGGCCTGCTTGGCGTGTTTACCATTATAAGGCCAGGTTTAAGCACAATATCTGATGGCCAAATTGCACAACTTTTAGCAACACCACTTTTTGCGATCTCGATTCTCTACACCAAAAAACTGACAGGCCGTGAGAGCTTATCCGTCATCGTTGCGGTACTTTCAGTGGTATGCACAATTATGTTATTGCCTTTGGCACTGGTTCAGTGGGTCACACCATCGCTTAATGCAATAATATTATTGTTTCTTACCGCACTCATGGCCACGCTTGGGCACTACACCATGACTCAGGCGATCAAACTTGCACCACTGGCTGTGCTTCAACCAGCCTCTTTTTTACAACTATTATGGGCGACACTATTAGGAGCAACTCTATTTGGTGACGCCATCGATGTGTTTGTGATTATTGGTGGGACTATTATGGTGGCTTCAGTTAGCTATATCGCACACCGGGAAGCGGTTGCCGGTGCTTCTAAAAGTTAATCTCAATTAAGCTGCTTCAGTATTAATGCACTGTGACTATCTAAGCATACTTGAATATCCTGCCTTGGGCTTCGAACTTGTTGGCGCTTGCCTTGCAACAACTGATTCAGTACCCAAATCTGTATTGACAAGTTTAATCAAATTGTTGAGGTCAATTGGACCAACATGAACCCCTTTTAGCTTTCGATCTGGTGAGTACAGAATGTAGGTTGGCGTGCCAATATATTGTTTTCCGAACTGGCTTCTATATTGTGGCTCGAAAGAAGCCAGGTCGGTTATCGCATTTTTGAATGAAACCGGTTTTTCTGCTAAACGTTGTCTAACCAGATCAACATTGGCACGACCATCCAAAGAGACTCCAACAATATCAATATTTGGATAACGAGTATTGAACTGCGACAATGCCGGCTTCTGTTGCTCGCAAACAATGCAATCGAGTGCCCATAGTGAAACCAAAGTCCACTGGTTTTGTACAGGTGTGATTGAATGCCTTTTATCTGTATCTTGTATCGACCAGGCATCGATTCCATGCGATGGTGTCGAAAAAAGAACGATTAACATTAAAACAGCATATTTTTTCATAACACAATCAGCTCGTTGTTCAATATTGATTAACTACCATTGCACAACAACTCAATAATTTAGAGTCAAATTACCCTTTTTGTCTCATCAATGTCATGACGACACCGCGTCTTGGCATCATTTCATCAAAGTAGTGTCCTGCCCAGCAGCCTTCTTCCAACACTTTTCCGTATTCGATACCAGCATACACAAAAGCCTCTTTTACTCGATTGGCACGACCAATTGCCAACACGCTATTACCGTTCTCAACATTGGTACGACCATGGCTACATCCGATAATTGAAATTAGGTCCGTATCCTGATTCATTTGTGAGGCAAAGTGCTCAATCGCTTTTTTGTTCTGTACACCAAGTGAGAGAGAGTCATTCGGGAAAACCAATATTTGCGAATCTACGTCTTTGTATTGCGCAAACAATGCTGCATAATTTGATCGGCGCGTTTCATAAAGATTCTGCTTGATTGACTCTATCGCTGGGCTAGTGGGTTTTTCAATTTGAACGACCGGCACAGAGCTGGAAAAATCTGGCAAAGTACTTTCGACAAACAAGACAGCTTGTTGGTAGTTATTACCTGTACCTTCGAATATTTTATCGTTTAACTCTATAAACGACTCCGGCACTCCAGTAATAACCATGGCGGAATCCGGTACGAGGCCATTTATGCTGCTGCTGAAATCACGCGATATCTCGACATCGCCAATAGACATGGTGTAGCGTTTAATTGGTCCTCTTTCCGTTGTGGACTCTTCAAACTTGTATTTTACGTACTTTGGCCCAACATCAGAATCGACTTTCTGAATACCGTAACCGGCATCCCTTAAAATTGTTGTAACTGCCTGCCCATAGGGTGTTTCAGAATGCGACATCTGAACCGTCGTGTTTATCGGGTGCAGTCCTTGCACCTGCGACAAGGCATATACCAGATTACTGGTAACCAACTCTATGTCAGATTTCAGTGGGGAATCACTTGCAGGTAAACCATCACTTCCGAGGCCACCAAGTTTAGGTGCAGACCCGCAACCCGTTAGAATCACAGCAAATAACGCCGTCACAAGTAGTCTGGATTTCATATAATACTCTCCAATGAGTTAATCGTTTTAATGATTTTTTAGTTTTAATTTGCTGTTGATAGAGGCTTACGATTGTATTAGTACGCAGTCAATATCAAACTTACAGCGGTTTTCTCGCTTCAATTGTTGTCTAGATTCACTTGTTATCTAAAGTGCAGTAGATCGTGGCTTTTTTAAAGCAATGGCAACAACGCCAGGTAGAAGCTCTTTTTTAAACTCACTTTGCTCGCAGCCAGCCTCGCTTATTTGATTACTTTTAACACCAGATACCAAAAGTTCTGATCTAATACGATTTTTATTTCCGACACTTTTACTAAGTTCGTTTTTAGCAGCTTTTTGCGCCGGGCCTGGACAGGCAGAAATCATCATTAGATCTTGCTTCTCATCAAAATACTCTAACAAGTGTTTGATGGCCGCTTTATTACTGGCACCAAGGCTTAATGAGCCTGATCGCATCTGTATTTTTAACACGCGTGTAACTATATGATCATCTTCACTAAAAGCACCAGCTTGCCATTCTGATTGCTCTGGACGGGTGTTTGCGGCAACCATGTTTATTCTGGCCACGGTATCTCCAGCAAGGTTCAGAAATCTAACGCCAGATGCAGTGCTATTTGTTTCGTTCTTGCTAAAAGATGCGTTATCAATCAACTGATAAACCGGATCACTACCCTCGACAACAAAAGTGGAAGTGGGTACAACTCTTTTATTTTTCACAGCATATGTACGTGAAATAGACAGATCACCGATATTTAGACTGACTTTTATACCCGAGGTATAGCCAGATTCTCCAGATGCTTGCATTTGATAGTAAACAAAGTTAGCGCCCTGATCAGCAGAAACCAACTGAACGCCATAACCACTACTTTCTATCTCCGCAAGTAATGCTTTGCCAAATTTGTTTTTGGATTTTCCAAATTGAACCGTGGTGTTATAGGGCGCGGTGTCAGGTAACTGTTTCAATAAAAAAACCATGTCTTCGGCTATAACTTGTTGCTGCTTGGTGTTATTCAAGATTGATCGATATTGCAGTGATGCAGTATTGCTGGCACTGGTCGCACATCCCGCTAAATGTAGCATCGCTGCAAGCACAACCATCAGTTTCAATAAAGAATGTTTTGGCATCACTACTCCTTACTATTTACCGACCTTTAATTTCAAAGTTGGTAAACATTCAGTGCTCGTAAAATACGAGGTCCTGTAAAACAAAACGATAACAATAAAAATGCAAGTACTTCTGGCGTCAGATTTATGCAATTCTCGCCAAGGTCTTCTTTATCCTCCAGATGCCATTATGTTGTCAATGCACGTTACTCAAGTCGCGTTGTATCAAGGTATCGAGCAATACGCTAACCTTTTGTATTAATTAGTTAATTTAGCTCATTAAGGGCGATCCTCGACTTTGGTATAGGACGCTAAATAGTTTGCGTTGTAATGCCATTCTTCGACTTTCGTATAGGATGTTTAAGCACTCATCAAGATGAGCGGTTTAACTGGTTCAGCTACATAACTTTTAGGGGTAAATGACGATGCGGCAATCAGCAGCCATGCAGTGCACAACACATGGCTGAAAACCCGAATTCCAATGGAAGATAGGAACCAAACAATCCATACACGAGTGAGATGAGTGCCACCAGAGGCCAGCTTATCGCTCTGCGAGCTAATTCCAGAATGATTAGCAGTAGTGCAACAGCCATTGCCACTTGAGGCTTTCCTGATAGATAACCGTTTTGATCACCATGTCTTGCTTGGTTAAGGGCAATCCAGATACAGATTCCAACACCGACAAAACAAAATAAAACGCCGCTGAAGTCGGTAAAAACGGTTTTGCTTTATATTCCGCGCCTGTGGCGATTAATAAATGATTTATCAATCCAACCCTCATAAAGGTGGTAGCGCGTTGTGTCGTTTTTTAAAAGCTTTTAATCACATATGCGGCGCCCGCAGGCTATATCCAATGTTGGGAACGGTATGGATAAGACTGACATTGAATGGTTTGTCCACTTTATCTCTTAATCTATTTATATGGGTTTCGACAACGCTGGTTTTAGGGTCAAAGTAAAACTGCCACACCTGCTCCAGCAGCATGGACCGGCTTACGACTTTCCCACCGTTATGCATTAGCACTTCAAGCAATAATAATTCACGAGATCCAAGCTCAATAACAGTATCGCCACGCGTCACACTGCGTGAAATCAAATTCATCCGTAAATCAGCAACACGATAAGAACTTGGAGCACAGTCACCATTAAATTTTTGCTTTTGCGCCAGTGCATCGACTCTTGCGGAAAGTTCTGAAAATGAATACGGCTTCGTCATACAATCGTCACAACCCGCTTTGAAACCTTCGTCACGATTTTCAAAATCGCATGCCGCTGATAAAAATAAGGCTGGAGTTCTTATTCCGGATGCTCGCAACGCTTTTAATACTGTGAGCCCATCCATTCCCGGCAATATACGATTAATGACAAGCACATCGTATGTGTTTTTCAGGCATCGGATCATCACCTCTTTACCATTATTGATGACATCAACAATATGTCCTGCATGGACTAATCCATTTACAGCGAAATTTGCCGTATCAATGTCATCCTCAACCAATAAAATGTGCATTATTCTCTGTTCTCTAATTTCAATCCCAGGCGATAGCTCGTCTGAGATGTTATTAAAATCAGTATCAGATCCTAATGTCACTGCGGCTTTTCATGTACTTTACAATCATGTAAATTAGAAACAGATAACGCCAGCGAGATGGCGCATTGTGCGTAGTTATGCGAATCATTTAATGAGAAGTAGAGCGTCTGCTCTTTATATTTGCGAAAGGCTCTGCCCGAGCTGTTCCATATCGCGTAATCGGTGCGATACCTGCCAGTACTGCCTGGCAATTATTTGATTTGCTTAAGCAACAAGCTTGCGCCACCGTGACTCGGTCCTGCTAATCGTTCCAATGCAGCTTTGCCACCGGCAGCATAAACCGCAACCGCATTTAATAATTCGCCTAACCTATTGGCAGCACTGTGATCAAACTGGCAATGAGCACCACCTGATAAAGTCGCTATTTGATTAAACGCATAGCTGGCACTCGGATCACGTCCCTCCTGGAATATAAAAACCGGCAAACCCAACATGTTTAGCTGCCCCGCAAGATTACCCAGACGGTCAATATTTTCTTCCATGCAATCACCGACAAACACCATGGCCTGAACTGGTTGCTTTTTAGTTTCAGCTATAGCGTGGCGGAGCAAACGTTCTATTTGGGTAGTGCCAGCGTGACAATTCACTTTTTGCATCATTTTAAGGAGGCTGGCAGATCCCTGCAGCCAGGGCGAGGCGCGGCACTCTGCAAAACCACGGTAGTACACAAGCTGTACTTCAAGCTCGCGTAGCCCACGTGTTTTGACAAACATATCTCCCTGCAATTGCATGGCTTGATCCCACGTGTGCTGCCGACTGGCCGTTGCATCAAGGGAGAAAATCAGCCGCCCAGACTGATCTTTAGCTTCACTTTTCTGTACCTCTGTGGCGGCGATTTTCTCGAGAAACTGGTCAATATCTTTTTTCGCTTCCAGTTGCTGGCCATTTTTAGATTTATCAGTAGACACTATTATTCAACATTTGTTGACATGCATTGATTCTACTATGACTCGCCAGACTGTGCTCCGCGGATGATAGCTAGTTATCTTTGCCCTGTTGATGGCTTCGGTCATACCACACACCACAAAGTCGTTTTGATCTGCTTGCACCAGGGATTAGTAGTAAAAGTACCTGGCGCAGCATGGCTGCTGAAGAGAACCAGTCTATTTTTCTGGCAGAGGAGACAACGGGTGAATCCTCGATTATCCAAAATATCTTATTCTGTTTTCTTGCCTGCTTTTTTAGCGCTTTTGATAAAACCAATTCTTCAGCAACATATTGTTTTGTATCAAAACCTCCCACTGCATCAAATGCAGCTTTTGTAGAGTAAATAAAACAGCCTGCCGCGGTTTGTGAACGAACCGAATACCAGTTCCATGAATTTAAAAGCAGTTTTTTAAAGCCTGTAAGTTCGCGATCCATCGCAATAGTTGAACCTCCACCTATAACATTTTTACTTTCCAAAGCACTTAAA
>CALHRQ010000315.1 GCA_938038175.1 uncultured Granulosicoccaceae bacterium
TCGTGGCATCAGCCCAAAATCTTTTGATGGACGTGGTAACTACAGTTTAGGTGTAAAAGAGCAAATCATTTTTCCGGAAGTTGATTACGACAAGATTGATGCAATTCGAGGGATGGACATTACCATCACAACATCTGCTCAATCTGATGCCGAGGCATTGGCATTACTGAAGCAGTTCAACTTTCCTTTTCGGCAATAAGAGACAAACCTGTGGCAAAGAAGTCAATGATCGCGCGCGAGAAGAAGCGCAGCAAACTGGTTGCTCAGCATGCCGCCAAGCGCAAGCAGCTTAAGGCAACCATTATTTCTGAAGAGTCAAGCTACGAAGAGAAGATGGAGGCTGTGACTGCACTTGCAAAACTGCCACGTGATTCTTCGCCAGCCAGGCAACGCAACCGGTGCCGTATTACCGGTAGACCGCATGGCTATTATCGTAAATTCGGACTCAGTCGCAACAAGCTAAGAGAAGCTGCTATGCGCGGTGATGTTCCCGGTTTGGTCAAGGCCAGCTGGTAAAGGGACGGGAGAAAGTTACACATGAGTATGTCAGATCCTATTGCCGATATGTTGACCCGCATTCGTAACGGGCAGCAGGCGCAAAAAGTTGAAGTCACAATGCCAGCTTCAAAGGTGAAATCCTCTGTTGCAGCAGTACTGGTTGCGGAAGGTTACGTAACCAGTCATAGCACTGGCGATGTTGAAGGTAAACCAACACTTACGGTGACGCTAAAGTATTTCGATGGCAAGCCTGTTATTGAAAAAATTAACCGAGTAAGCCGCCCGGGTTTACGCCGCTATTCCGGTAGCAGCGATATGCCAGACGTTTTGGGTGGGTTGGGAATCGCGATTGTTTCTACATCACATGGTGTGATGACGGGAGCACAAGCCAAGGCTGCTGGCCATGGTGGTGAGATTCTTTGCACCGTTCAGTAAGCAGAAAGTAGAAGCAAACAGAAAAAAAATAGTGTTCGATTGCACAGCGGTTCAGCCAGATTCAATAGTTGAAACGTAGCAAACGGATAGTAAATTAACGAGATTAAGAACACGTCGGAATACAGACATGTCACGCGTAGCAAAAAAACCGATAGAAGTGCCTAAGGGCGTTGATGTAAACATCAGCGGTCAATCCGTTAGCGCAAAGGGCCCTAAAGGCAACGAAACCGTCGTACTTCACGCGGACGTTACGCCAGTGATGGACGACGGCGTCCTGGGTGTAAAGCCTGTTAATGACACTAAAGGCGCAATTGCGCTCGCTGGCACTATGCGTTCACTGCTAAACAACCTGGTTGTGGGTGTATCAGCAGGTTTTGAGAAAAAGCTGGAGCTCAGAGGGGTTGGTTATCGTGCCCAGGCACAAGGTAGTTCTGTCAACCTGACGCTGGGTTTTTCTCATCCAGTTGTGCACAAAGTGCCTGATGGTATCAAGGTAGAAACACCAAGCCAGACAGAGATCGTTGTCAGCGGTACTAACAAACAAGTAGTAGGCCAGGTTGCAGCAGATATTCGCAGCTATCGACCACCAGAGCCTTATAAAGGTAAGGGTGTTCGTTACGTTGGTGAATATGTTGCGATGAAGGAAGCCAAGAAGAAGTGACGTAAAGTGCAGCAGCTTTTGCACTTTATAGTTGAAATAATCACAGTAATTCGCTGTTACCGCATGAGCGGTAAACAGTACATAGGTTAAACAATGGACAAAAAATCAAGTCGCTTAAGACGGGCCAAGCGTACACGATCAAAGATCCGACAGCTTTGTGTTCCTCGCTTGACGATTCATCGTACGCCACGGCACATCTACGCACAGTTGATTGCAGATGACGGTGTAAAAGTGGTCGCGGCTGCATCTACCGTTGGTAAAGATCTGCGTGGCAGCATCAAAAATGGCGGTAACGTCGATGCCGCAGTGGCTGTTGGCAAGTCCATCGCTGAGAAGGCAACAGCAGCGGGTATTTCTGAAGTGGCTTTTGATCGCTCAGGATTCAAATATCATGGTCGAGTGAAGGCATTAGCTGACGCTGCACGTGAAAACGGCCTGAAATTCTAGGAACAGACATGGCGAATAACGAATACAACCAAAGCAATGACGGTTACATCGAAAAACTGGTTTCGATCAATCGAGTAGCGAAAGTCGTTAAAGGTGGTCGACAGTTCGGTTTCACCGCCTTAACGGTTGTCGGTGATGGAAATGGCCGTGTTGGTATTGGTTACGGCAAAGCACGTGAAGTCCCTTTGGCAATCCAGAAAGCGATGGAAAAAGCGCGTCGTGATATGCGCAGCGTGTCTTTGGAAGATGGCACATTGCAATATGCCACCACTGGTCGTCACGGAGCTGCTCGGGTTTACATGCAACCAGCCTCTGAAGGTACTGGTATCATTGCCGGCGGTGCGATGCGTGCGGTTTTTGAAGCGGTAGGTGTACGTAACGTGCTGGCGAAAATCATCGGCACCAACAACCCTATCAATGTGGTCCGTGCAACCATCAATGGTCTGGCAACCATGCAGAGTCCCGAGTCTGTAGCGGCAAAGCGTGGCAAAACCGTTGCTGAAATCAAAGGTGAAGCATGAGTGACAAGATAGTCAAGGTAACGCTTGTTCGCAGCATGAATGGTCGTTTGAAAAACCATAAAGCCTGTGTTAGAGGCTTGGGTTTACGCCGCATGCACCAAACAGTTGAAGTACGCGACACCGCAGAAAACCGCGGCATGATCAATAAAGCGTATTACATGCTGCGTGTTGAAGATTAAGCGCTAATTTAATTGCGCGATGATATTAATTGCGCGCTGATAGAAGCGTCGTAGATTAAGTGTTGAAGATTAAGTACAGGATCACTCATGAGTCTGAATAATTTAAAGCCAAATGACGGCAGCCGCAAAGTGGCACGTCGTGTCGGTCGTGGTATCGGTAGTGGTTGGGGTAAAACCTGTGGCCGTGGCCATAAAGGTCAAAAATCTCGCTCAGGTGGCTGGCACAAAGTCGGTTTTGAGGGTGGTCAGATGCCCATCCAGCGTCGTTTGCCTAAGTTTGGTTTTACCTCGCGCATGGGACGTTACTACGAAGAAGTGCGTTTGCATGAGCTTGAGGCAGTAGAAGGTACTGTTAATATCGAGTCTCTTGTCAAGGCCGGGATCGTGGGTATACAAACCAAGACCGTAAAAATCATTCTGTCTGGGGAAGTAAAAAAAGCGGTTAATGTATCTGGATGCCGCGTGACCAAAGGTGCACGTGCAGCGATTGAAGCCGCTGGTGGCAGCATCTCTGATGTGCCGCAAACGTCGGCTTCGGCCTAACATCTGATCAGCTTGATCGAGAGAGATTGGTATATAGATTGGTTTATTAAGAATTTGTTTTTGAAAGTAATCAAATTAAAAGAAAGGCTAACGATAACAGGTAACTATGGCAGCTAACCCGAACAAACCCAGTTTAAGTGGTATCGGCGGTTCATCCGAGCTTCGCTCTCGGCTGCTTTTTGTGCTGTTTGCGATCATGATTTTTCGTGTTGGATCTCACATCACTATCCCTGGTGTGGACCCACGCGTTATGGCGTCTTTGTTTGCACAACAAAGCGGTGGCATCATGGACATGCTTAATATGTTTGGCGGTGGTGCATTGTCGCGCATGTCACTGTTTGCTTTGGGTGTTATGCCATACATCTCTGCCTCTATCATCATGCAGCTGATGACGCATGTCATACCTTCGCTTGAACAGCTTCGTAAAGAGGGTGAAAGTGGTCGGCGTAAAATCACCATGTATACGCGTTATGGCACATTGCTTCTGGCAACTGTGCAGTCCATTGGAGTTGCCATTGCACTGCAGGGTCAGGCGTCTGGTGGCGATAATGTCGTATTCCTTTCGGGTCCCGGTTTTGTCGTTACCGCAGCGATAACGCTGGTTACTGGCACTATGTTCTTGATGTGGTTAGGTGAGCAGATTACAGAGCGTGGTATCGGCAACGGCATTTCCATACTGATTTTTGCTGGTATTGTGGCTGGCTTACCAAGAGCGATTGGCGGCACGCTTGAGCTTGCGCGTACGGGTGAGCTAAACCCGCTCACCGTGATTCTGTTATTTGCGATGGTCGCAGCGGTTACTGCTTTTGTTGTGTTCGTTGAACGCGGGCAACGACGTATCACTGTCAATTATGCCAAGCGTCAGCAGGGTAGAAAGATGTATCAGGCGCAATCCAGTCATTTGCCATTGAAGCTTAATATGGCTGGCGTTATACCACCTATTTTTGCATCGAGTATTATTCTGTTTCCTGCCACCATGGGTGATCTGGCAACCGGTAATTCCAACTCGTTTTTAAATACGCTGGTATCAACGCTGCAGCCTGGACAACCTGTTTACATATTGTTGTATGCATCAGCGATTATATTCTTTTGCTTTTTCTATACCGCATTGGTGTTCAACGCGAAAGAAACAGCGGATAACCTTAAGCGCTCTGGTGCGTTTATACCGGGTATCAGGCCTGGCGAACAAACCGCTCGATACATCGATGGTGTATTAACGCGTCTGACCTTATACGGAGCCATGTACATCACTTTGGTATGTCTGCTCCCCGAATTTTTAATTCTATTGTGGAATGTACCGTTTTATTTTGGTGGCACTTCACTACTCATTATCGTAGTTGTGGTTATGGACTTTGTTGCGCAGGCGCAGGCCCATATGATGAGCCATCAGTATGAAGGCTTAATGAAGAAGACGGGCCCAAAAGGCGCCCCTCGTGGCACGCGCTAAGCTTAGCGTCGTAGTCATCGGAGACATATATGAAAGTTAGAGCATCTGTAAAAAAAATCTGTCGCAACTGCAAGGTGGTCAAACGCAAGGGCGTGATTCGCGTTATTTGCAATACTGATCCACGTCATAAGCAACGGCAAGGATAATCGGAGAATAAGATGGCCCGTATCGCCGGCATTAATATCCCTGTCCAGAAACACATCTGGGTAGCCCTGACATCGATCTACGGTATCGGTAATACCCGTGCTCGTGGCATCTGTGCTGCTGCAGGTATTGCAGCTGAGACCAAAGTACGCGACTTGTCTGAATCAGAAGTTGAAACACTGCGTACTGAAGTGGGTAAGTTCACTGTTGAAGGCGATCTGCGTCGCGACGTTTCAATGAATATTAAACGTCTGATGGACTTGGGCTGCTACCGTGGCATCCGGCATCGCCGCGGTCTGCCTCTACGAGGTCAGCGTACCAAAACCAATGCACGTACACGCAAAGGACCTCGTCGTCCTCTTAAGCGCTAAATATCAGCGTTAACTTAAGCGTCAAGAACCAGAGAAGTTAGATGGCAGCCAGCACCAAAAAGAAAGTTCGTCGTACCGTCACAGACGGCATCGCACACATTCATGCATCGTTCAACAATACGATTGTCATGATTACTGATCGACAGGGCAATGCGCTGTCATGGGCTACCGCAGGTGGTTCAGGTTTTCGTGGTTCTCGGAAAAGTACACCTTTTGCTGCACAGGTTGCAGCTGAACGTGCTGGTGAGGCTGCAAAGGAATATGGACTGAAAAACATTGACGTTCGTGTTAAGGGTCCGGGCCCTGGCCGTGATTCGGCCGTACGCTCATTGAACAACGTGGGTTTCAAAATCAGCAGCATCCTGGATGTTACGCCAATCCCCCATAATGGCTGCCGGCCGCCTAAAAAGCGCCGCGTATAACAGGTTGTACAGTTGATTTTTGCTAAAGAAGGTAATAATTAGTGGCTAGGTATATTGGTCCAAAGTGTAAGTTAAGCCGTCGAGAAGGTACAGATCTGTATTTGAAGTCGGGCATCCGTCCGCTCGAATCCAAATGTAATCTTGAAACGCCTCCGGGTATGCAGGGTGCAAAGCGTGGTCGTCCATCAGACTATGCAATGCAGTTGCGCGAGAAGCAAAAGTTACGTCGTATGTACGGCGTGCTCGAAAAGCAGTTCCGTAATTACTATAAAGCTGCAGCCGCTGCCAAGGGTTCAACTGGTGAACGTCTGTTAAGCCTGCTTGAGCAGCGTTTGGACAACGTTGTCTACCGAATGGGTTTTGGCTCCACGCGCGCAGAAGCGCGTCAGTTGGTTTCACACAAGTCCGTTATGGTTGACGGTAAGATTGTTAATATTGCGTCATACCAGGTCAAGCCAAACCAAACTGTTTCAATACGTGAGAAAGCACGCAAACAGGCCAGAATTGCAGACTCCTTAGAGCTTGCCAGCCAGCGTGGCACTCCGGGTTGGATTGAAATCGATGCGAAGAAATTCGAGGGTGTGTTCAAGTCGGTACCAGAACGTACAGACTTACCAGCAGAGATTAATGAATCTCTGGTGGTGGAATTGTACTCGAAGTAAAAACGGAAACTGTGCTGGCTTGCTTCATTAGGATTCTGGAGCAGCCGCATGAGCTGGGCGCTTGATTGCGTCTTCTTATGTTCATAAAGTTTAACCAGGTTGAATGTCATGCAGACCGAATTTTTAAAACCTCGCATTGTTGATGTATCTGCTTCAAGTACCAATCATGCCAAAGTCACTCTTGAGCCGCTCGAGCGTGGTTTTGGCCATACTCTGGGTAACGCCTTGCGACGAATCTTGCTTTCGTCCATGCCTGGTGCTGCAATTTACGAAGCTGAAATCGAAGGTGTTTTGCACGAATACCAAACCATGGAAGGCGTGCAGGAAGATGTCCTCGATATCTTGCTAAATCTTAAAGGTGTGTCAATAATTATGCATGCCAAAGACGAAGCAACATTAAAGCTTGTCAAGCAGGGCCCTTGTGTTGTTACTGCTGGTGATATCACTCTAGACCATGATATCGAAGTGGTAAACCCCGAACATGTGATTTGCACCTTAACAGGTGGTGTTAATCTTAATATGACGTTGCGTGCGCGCCTGGGTCGCGGTTACGAGCCAGCGTCACACCGTAAGTTAGACGAAGGTGAAAACAGACCGATTGGCAGCTTGCAGATAGATGCCTCTTTTAGCCCTGTTCATCGTGTTGCGTATAACGTTGACAGCGCTCGAGTGGAGCAGCGAACAGATTTGGACAAGCTCATTATTGATCTTGAAACCAACGGCACTATCGATCCTGAAGAAGCGATTCGAAAGTCAGCTACAATTTTGCAAGAGCAGCTTTCAGTATTCGTTGATCTAAAAGCCGAGACTGCCACACCAGAAGAAGAGCAGGCATCTGATATTGATCCTATTTTGCTGCGTCCGGTTGATGATCTTGAACTAACTGTTCGATCAGCAAACTGCTTAAAGGCAGAAAATATTTACTACATTGGTGACTTGATCCAGCGTACTGAAGTCGAGTTACTGAAAACGCCTAATCTTGGTAAGAAGTCGTTAACAGAGATAAAGGATGTTCTCGCTCAGCAAGCGCTGTCTCTTGGTATGCGTCTTGAAAACTGGCCACCGCCAGAATTGCAGAGGCAACGAGAATTAGGTAAGTAAGACCAACTAACAACAGTATTCTTATCGGCTTCCTTTCGTATTGTCTTTGATGGACACTACGGAGTAGAAAGTCTGATGAGTGAGTAGAGAAAATGAGACACCGCAAAAGTGGGCGTAAGCTCAATCGAAATAGTAGTCATCGTCAAGCCATGTTCCGAAACATGGCCAACTCTCTGGTTGAGCATGAGTCCATCAAAACGACTCTGCCAAAAGCCAAAGAGCTGCGTCGAGTGGTAGAACCTCTCATTACGATGAGCAAGGAAGATAACGTTGCAAAGCGTCGTTTAGCTTTCTCTCGAATGCGCGACAAGGCAGCAGTTGGTAAGTTGTTTACAGAACTTGGTCCACGGTTTCAGGGACGCCCAGGTGGTTACACACGTATTCTTAAGTGTGGTATGCGTCCAGGCGACAATGCGCCGATGGCTATTATCGAGTTTGTTGATAACGGCGAGTAGCGATACCGCTATCACCGCAAAGCGGGTCGGCCATATTTGGTCTGCCGCTAAAGCAGTATTATCCAAGGCCCGATCGGTTTAGATCGGGCCTTGTTGCGTTTTGGCCTGCAATAATTCGCTTTATTCAGAGGTGTTTCATGCCCGCTTTGATTGCGTTAATTACAGCTGTTTTTATGACTTGCATTAATGAATAAAGCACCGTCCAGCTTTGGGGCTTTGCTAGCCCTTTTAAAATATGCGCGAGGGTTTCGCCGGCGCATCATTCTGGCAAGTACCTGTTCTGTTCTGAATACCACCTTTGATGTGATGCCGGAGATATTAATCGGTATTGCCATCGATGTCGTCGTTAACCGCGACCAAAGCTTTGTCGCTTCATTTGGTTTTGAAACACCGCAGTCTCAGATTATGGTGCTGGGCGCTTTAACGTTATTGATCTGGGTCGGTGAGTCGGTGTTTGAGTATCTGCACTTGATTCTTTGGCGCAATCTGGCACAGGATCTTCAGGCAGAAATGCGCCAGGATGCGTTCGAACAGTTACAACGCCAGGACATGAGTTATTTTGAAGCGCGCAGCTCGGGCGAACTGACAGCGATCCTGAATGATGATGTCAACCAGCTTGAACGTTTTTTAGATGGTGGTGCTAACGACTTTCTGCAAGTGTTTATGTCTGTGCTGCTGGTCAGTGCGGTGTTCTTCTACATCTCACCCTTAATTGCCTTACTGGCCATGACGCCCATCCCCGTTGTTATCGCTGGTGCGTTTTATTTTATGCGCAGAGCAACCCCTTTATACGCGGATGTACGTGCACAGGTTGGTCGCCTTGCCAATCGTCTCTCAAACAGTATTGGTGGTATTGCGACGATAAAAGCCTTTACAGCGGAACAGCGGGAAGCAGCACATTTGCGCAAAGCAAGCGAGCGTTATGCTGCGGCGAATCGCCGTGCGATAAAAATCAGTAGCGCTTTTGTACCGCTGATCCGTATGGCTATTTTGGTCGGGTTTTTAGCCACTTTTATTGTCGGTGGTTTGATGGCATTGGATGGCAGGCTCAATGTGGGAGCTTACGGAATTCTGGTTTTTCTGACACAGCGCTTACTATGGCCATTAACACGCCTTGCTCAAACAGTTGATCTTTATGAGCGAGCGATGGCCAGTACCCGAAGAATTTTGAATTTAATAGAAACGTCAACAGATGTACGCGATACCGGCAAACTTACTTTGCCCGCACCAATACGTGGAGAAATTGAATTCAAAGCATTATCGTTTCAGTACGCGGGAACCGATACAGGCATTACTCAAGTATCGTTGCATATTCCGGGTGGTCAAACAGTAGCACTGGTAGGTGCAACAGGGTCAGGAAAATCGACGCTGATAAAACTGCTACTGCGTTTTTATCCAGTGAATAAAGGGCAAATTAGTATCGATGGTATTGCTATCGAGCAGTTAAGCATGGCATCGCTACGTAGTGCCATAGGGCTTGTAAGCCAGGATGTGTTTTTGTTTGAGGGAAGCGTACATGACAATATTGTTTACGGTAACCCATCGGCCAGCACAGCTGATGTTGAGAGTGCTGCAATGGCTGCAGAGGCGCTGCAGTTTATAAAGCAATTGCCGCAAGGTTTTGATACTGCGATAGGTGAGCGCGGCGTTAAGCTCTCAGGTGGTCAGCGACAGCGATTGTCATTGGCACGCGCTATTTTAAAAGATCCTCCAATACTGATACTGGATGAGGCAACCAGTGCGGTTGATAACGAAACTGAGGCCGCTATCCAGCGCTCGCTTGCCACCGTATCCAAAGGTCGCAGTGTGCTGATTGTGGCGCACAGGCTTTCCACCATTGTTGGTGCTGATAATATCGTTGTACTCCACAATGGCAATATTGTGGAACAGGGGACGCATGCATCACTCCTTGCGCGGGATGGGTTCTATAGCAGGCAATGGCGGGTGCAGACTGGATCAGGTGTGCCAGAGTAAGCATAACTTTGGTAGTATATTTCCAGTTCTGAACCAATCAAGCTGATGCGTAATATGGCCGGCTCAAGAGTTGCATTCTAATTTTACGTCGATAGATCGCCCACCTATTGCAAAACCGCTTTTTGATTGCTAACGTGTTCAATTGCTGGGCGTAATCTACACGCATGGGATGTGCATGCAACCAGTCCAACAGCCGCCAAAAATTGAATATCTGGAGAAAAAATGTCTGGCATCGCGTTTATTGTTAATGAGGTTAATGTTGAAAATAGGGCGTATCATGGCTTGGATGACGCGTCCTCGGATAGCATTAAAGTGTCATTGACTGATTCACAATCAAGCGCTGCTTTGATTGCCACCTTTTCATCCAGCACAAGAAAAGTCTCTATCGATGAAGTGGGTCCCTTCCAGCTTCAAGTCTCATACCCATTGGATCATTTCGATTCTTTCTGGACAACACTGCAATTTGTATTGGGGCAGGGCAATGTGAAGGTACGGATGAATACGGTTGGTGAAAAACGCATTCAGTTTAGTGCGGAGTCAAAGATACCAGTTTAGCCTTGTGTGGTGTAGCGATAAGCTTATTACGCATTTAGTGCACACTGGAGTCTGCTCTCCAATGCGTTTGTTAAAGCATTAAGAATGCATCAGCAACACATGAAGATGATCAGGCAATCGTGAAACGGGCACTTTGAAACAATCCAAAACCGTTGGGGAGCAAGCCACCTATCTGTGGAAACATTTATCCCCGCTACCCGGGGGCAAATGGCTGTTTAGTAAGTTGGTCGGACTGACCATTCCTTATACGGGTAGCATGCAACCCCGCGTACTCTCGCTGCAAAAAGGTCACGCCATAGTCAAACTGCACGACCGTCGACGCGTTCGCAATCATCTTAAATCTATCCACGCTATCGCTTTGGCAAACCTCGCGGAATTCACGACTGGGCTAGCGACGCTAACTGGCATGCCGCCGGGTAGTCGGGCAATTCTGACAGGATTGGAAATTGAGTATCATAAAAAAGCCAGAGGTACACTGGAGGCCGAGTCTATTTCCGAACTGCCAGCCGCTACCCTGGAAGAGCAAAGTTTGCAGGTACAAGCGAAAATTTTCGATGCTGAGGGCGATTGCGTGGCAACAGGATTAGCCACATGGTTGATTGGACCTAAAAAGATCCAATGAAATTACAAGGTATACCCATGCAATTACATGGTATTTTGTCGATTAAGAATTAACGATGAATGAACGATGCTACGAAACTGCACTGGTAAATCAAACCTTGATTGATGCACCCATAGAAACAGTATGATCAACTTTGGTTGCTACCGATAAGGCATTACCTTTCTTTTTTTGCTCGGTTTGCGCATTTTATAGTGCGATGAATTGAGCAGCTGTGTTGTCGTTTATATAGGATAGTCCTATTCATGGAGAGCACGTATAAACATTGGAGCTTGCCATACCGTTTAGCAGTATCGATAAATTATCATCTGATCCAGTGCGGATTAGTCACTGTCACTTGAAAAAGAATTGAGCAGCCTGACCACATCTGTTCGCTCTCTTCGTTTAGCCCAATTCAGTATTTCGGTGCTTGTATCAGCTTTGTGTGAAAGAAGTAATTCGACCATATCGGTTGAGCTATACAGCACCGCTCTGAGTAAGGCGAGGCTTCCG
>CALHRQ010000316.1 GCA_938038175.1 uncultured Granulosicoccaceae bacterium
TAGAAGAAGGGAATCCAATGAAAGAGGGTTTCACGTTGCGAATTATTGTGGTTGTTCCGCAATTCCAATTGCGCCTTTCGCTTATCTCAGATGGCCCTTGACCGAGCGACTCAACCACACAAAATTGTATGACCGGGTCACCACTGCTGCTTATAGTTGCAGCGGAAATGTTAGTGCTTCCGCCATTAGGCTTGGAGACAAAGGTCCCATTGCCAGAGTCACCATCAACCTTGTAACGCCAATAAAAACCCCTGTTGCCACTAGCAAACGGAGACGCTAATGTAAGCCCTGACACTGACAAGTTGACAGTAGACGCATTAGACAGAATTTTTCCTAGCGGGCCAACTACTTCTAAATTAGGTTCGAGAAAACCACTACCATCATTTCTATTGTTGTCCGTATGACATCCTGAGCAGCCCTCACTTGAAAAAGTAAAACTGGAAAAATTAGGATTGTTTGTATTCGTCTCGAAACTGGTTCCGACAGTAAAAGCAGCAGGACTCTCCTGTGCTACATTTCCAACAGCAAAAGCGTTTTGCTCAGGCAGCACTGCCACCATGCACACAAAGAATATTTTGAAAATTGGAATTAAATAGTTGCGTTTGATTAGGAGCGAATTGACCGCCTTCAAAATGCAGCTCAGGGGAGCACTATGATTCATAGTTCGGATTCCTAAATCTAAAGTACAACTCCATAAGACCACCAAAGAAGCAGATGATATTAAAAGGTGGGTATCGAGGTGACCAGGCCACTCAGGAGAAAGAGGTGCAACGCCGTGGAATTAGCTTCAGATGTTATCACAGCAAACGCTGTGTTTTTTCGCCCCTACAACCATCCATTTGTATACCCTGAACCGGTACATATGGGCTAAAAATAACGCTTATATGATTCGTTTTTTTGCTGCAATACAAAAGCGATAAGCCATTTAAATTCAAACTATAAAATTTTTATTCACGCAATTGATAAATTATCAATTGATAAGTCAGTCAGCTACGATGCTTACGGCATCATCAAACTAAAGGGTCGGTACTGCTGGCAAACCACGTCAGCCTTATACACGAAGCAAAATGTGCTCGAATTGAAATAGCTCGTTGATCGAATTTCACGAGCTTAACAAGCAAAAATGAATTGGTTGATTGTTCAAGCTGGGATACATGACATCGGACTCAGATTTGTTACCGAACACCTCAATTGCGGAATGCTTAGGAATGATGAGAAAGCCTGTTTGTTCTCTGTTGCTGCGATTCACGTATTTGTCCTGCTTGTGAAAAATATAACCACTCTTTATACTTCATTCGATTAAAACAATTAATTAGTCAGTGATCGTTTATGCCCATCTCACTATTTCGAAACGTCTTCTTTTCAATACCCTTAATTTTTATCACGGCTTCGGTCGCCATAGGTGCTGAGATGATGTCCACCACTGAAATCAAGCAGGGCTTCCAGAAAAATGCCGCATTGGCGCAGTTGCATCGTTGGTATATATTCTACGAAGAGCCGCAGTACGGAATAGACAACGCGCTTGATATTTTAAACGAAGATATTCAGATAAAATCAGGCCTAGGGGAAGCGAACGGACACGATCAATACGCCGAACGAGTAAAACAACTTTCTACCACCTGGAAGAATGCACACGATGTGAAAAGCCCCAAGATCGTTATCAATGATGATGGCAGTGTACAGTTGATCACTGATATTACCTACCTCAATCAAGGCTTACTAGAGGATGGCTCAGTCAGATCCGCAGAGCTTACATACACAATGTCGCTTGTACCGAGCGATACCGTATTACCGAAGTTTACAAATATTGAAATAGCACAAAAAAGTGATGGCAAGGTAAACGAGTTCATACCCCGCTACGCACAAAACCGGCTCCGAAGCCTGGTGCACTACTGGCTGGCGATCATAGAAGATCCTTCTCGCAACGCAGAGCCCGTCAAAGAAATCGTAGCGGAAAACTTCAGTTTAAATTTTTCGAGCGGCGCGATTACAGATTTCAAAGGGTTCAGCGAATGGCTCGCGGGTCCTGGATCTCAGGTCACAGCCAGCACACACAAAATCAGCAACTTTAACCATCGCTCTATCGGTGACAATCTCTATGACTTAACCATGGATTTTGACTGGAATGGCATTTTACCTAACGGCACAGAAATGACCGCCAAAACACGACACAATTGGACTGTGAAAGACAATACCAGCGAACGCTTCGCTCGCATTCAAAGTGTGGATGTTCAAATATTAGAGCCATTTACGCCTAAACCTTAACTAAAAGGGGTTACGGTGTTCGAGTAAAGTAACTTGCAAACACTAACTCGAAAACGAGACCTAACGCTTGGCGCATAGTTAGCCCTTGGCTTGTCAGGCTTTTAACTATCTTGATCTGCGTGTGCTTTCGATGTCGCGCCTTTGATCAAACGTGCGTGTATAACAAAAAATGTACTGCGTATTATTACTGATCAACATCACTGATAAGCATCACTGATAAGCATCACTGACCATGATCCTAGTGCCGGAAATGCCGCACACCAGTAAAGACCATTGCCATGCCATGTTCATTGGCAGCATTGATAACCTCCTTGTCTCGCATCGAGCCACCTGGCTGGATCACGGCCGTAATACCCACTTCAGCAGCGCTGTCGATACCATCTCTAAATGGGAAAAACGCATCTGATGCCATCACCGCACCCTCCACTTTCAACCCGGCATCTGCTGCTTTGATTGCGGCAATGCGAGCGGAATAAACCCGGCTCATTTGGCCAGCGCCAACACCAACGGTGCAGCTGTTTTTGCAATACACGATCGCGTTGGATTTAACGAACATAGCCACGTTCCACGCAAACACCAAATCGGCCAGTTCCGTTGATGTTGGCTGACGCGCAGACACAATGGAGAGATCGGACTCTTGTAGCTTGTGTGTATCTTCATCCTGCACAAGCATACCGCCAGATATTGGCTTAAACTGAAAACCCACTTGCGAGCTCGGCAGGTGTAATGCCGCCGGGTTTTTGCTCGATATTGGAGAAGCTGATATGTTGCCACAATCAAGAACGCGGACATTGGGGAATTTTTCAAGAACCGGTTTGGCTGTTGGATCCAAGCCAGGTGCAATAATCACCTCGACAAACTGTTGTTCTGTAATTGCGGCAGCAGTGGCGGCATCAAGTACTGTATTAAAAGCGATTATTCCACCAAATGCAGATGTCTCGTCAGTTCTAAACGCGCCTTGATAGGCATCAAGTTGATTACCCGCTACACAGACACCACAAGGGTTGGCGTGCTTGACTATGACGCATGCAGTCTCTTTAAATTGTCGAACGCAATTTAATGCCGCATCCGCATCCATCATATTGTTGTATGACATTGGCTTACCCTGCACCAAGTCAGAAGCTGCCAGCGAACCTTCAGCGGGATGGTGATCTATATACAATGCTGCACGTTGATGCGGATTTTCACCGTAGCGCAGTGTTTCAGAAAGAACAAACTGCGTACTTAATGTTTTTGGAAATATTGCCGTAGCGAGCCGCTCACCATCGGCTTGCTCACCATCGGCTTGCACATCAGCAACGACGGTATTCGAGGTACCACTCAATGCATCCAGATTCTCAGAATCAAGTTTGCCAAAATAATTGGCAATCATGCCATCGTAGTGAGCAGTATGAGCAAAAGCTTTAGCTGCTAAATCCAAGCGCATTGCCTTTTGCGCGGAATCACTTTGCACAAGCGAATCAATAACACGTTGATAATCGGAAGGATCAGTTACAACTGCAACCGACGCATGGTTTTTAGCAGCAGAGCGCAACATCGCCGGGCCACCAATATCAATGTTTTCGATAGCATCGTCAAAAGTAACTTCTGGTTTGGCAATAGTCTGTGCAAACGGATAAAGATTCACTATCACAAAATCGATAGGCGTTATATTGCGCGACAGCATGAGCTCATCGTCGACGCCACGTCGACCTAAGATCCCCCCATGCACAGTTGGGTGAAGTGTTTTTACCCTACCGCCCATCATTTCAGCTGCACCCGTATGCCTGGCCACATCAGTCACCGACAAACCTGCCTCATGTAATGTACGAGCTGTGCCACCCGTTGATAACAAGGTGTATCCAGCCTGGCTCAGGGCTTTGGCTATGTCAACTATGTTGGTTTTGTCGGAAACACTCAGTAATGCACAGGCAGCTCTGTCTGACGTCATTTTCGATGCTACAAATTCGATGAAGAAGGAATGGTTGGATTCAGATCAACCAGACTGAAGCCTTTAACGTGCTAAACGCTTTTGTATTTAAAATACCGACCCTTAAGGAAATTTTCTATGGTCGTTATTTCCTGGTATTTATTCCGGATTTTTTTCGATAAACGCTTTTGCAGAATCTCGCTGAAGTCTTACTCCCAGCGGCTTCATTGCCAAGGGCTTTCGTGCTTGGGCGGCTTTATACCCAAGCGTTTATCCAGACGGATTAAGTCGTGTTCAGGCAGAAGGGCTTGAATGATATTCGTTTAGCTTGCACCGTAGTGTTCCACGGCTGATGCCAAGCCAATTGGCTGCCTTACTTTGGTTGCCGCGGCACTCTTTTAAAACGTAATCAATCAAAGCAGATTCAACTTGTTGCATCACCATCCTGTGCAGGTCATGTGGTGGCTGCCCATCAAGCATTTCAAAGTACTGCTCTAGCTGTTGATCAACACAGCGTTGCAGCACTGTTCCTTGTTTGGCCAAAGGAGTAGTTTGGGAAATCGAAGACTCTGTATCCATAAGTTTTACTATGCCGCCACTTCAAAAATATCAGGATGAGAAAAATATTTGTCGATTAAAGCAAGCTGCTCAGAGCTTGTTTCCAGTAAGTATGCCTGTGCCCTAAAATTTGCCGCGTTACGCAAACCCTTGCAGTACCAGGCAATGTGTTTACGAGCTATTCGTACGCCAGTGTACTCACCATACAAATGATATATGCCATCAAGATGAGTTACCAGTGTTTTATGAACTTCTTTTAAATTGGGTTGTTCGGGTACAGGCTTGCCTGCAAGTGCGTTTGCTATTTCTTTAAAGACCCACGGGTTTCCCTGAGCAGCTCGTCCAATCATGATACCGTCAGCACCCGTTTCTTCAAGTACTGATTGTGCTTGTTGCGATGTTGTTATGTCGCCATTAGCAATGACCGGTATTGATAATACATTTTTAATTTCTTTTATGGTGTTGTATTCGGCGTTGCCCTTAAAGCGATCAGCCCGTGTTCTACCATGAACAGCAATACAACTTATCCCCTCTTCTTCTGCAAGCTTTGCGATTTCAACACCATTACGTCTTGAAGGTTCCGGACCTGTGCGAATTTTTAACGTTACCGGCACATTAACGCGGGCAACAACGCTTGACAAAATTGCTCGCACTAATTTCGGATGCTCAAGTAAAGCTGAGCCAGCAGCCTTATTACAGATTTTTTTTGCGGGGCAACCCATGTTGATATCAATGATTTGCGCACCATGCTTAACGTTAAGCTCCGCTGCATCTGCCATGGCGTCCGGGTCGGAACCCGCAATTTGCACGGCATGAGGCAAACCGTTATCTGTTCGTTTTACCCGGTGCCGCGTTTTATTGCTGGCAAACAGAATGGCATCGCTGGAAATCATTTCTGATGCAGCAAAACCGGCTCCTTCACGCGCACACAGAGATCGGAACGGCGCATCAGTGATGCCTGCCATGGGCGCTAAAAAAATATTACTTTCTATTTTGTAGCGGCCTATTTCAAGCATGCTTCGACTCTTTAATGCACACGCGTATCGTAATACAGGTGAGGTAATTTTGAAACCAAATCCATCATGCATTGAGATAAAAAAATGCATTTAAAATGCTACTTGACAGAGCAATCAAAGAATATTGTTTATAAGTTATCGCAAGCTGTTGATATAACTGCAACGAAACAATGAGTTATTTTTTGTCAATGTACTTTTACATCAACAAACGTAAAAAGTTTTTTTTACAATTCGCGAAAACTAAATTCGAAGGAATGCGCAGATTTGCCTGGATCATTTACATCAAGGTTAATATCGAGCTGCTGGTTTTTTTCGATCGTATCGCCAGCACGCCATCCCGGGTAGTAGTCGCCAGGCACAAACTCTTTGACCGTCACCGTTCGACCCAACCGATTTGACAATCGCATGACGATTACGGGAAAGCGTTGCGCAAATTTTGCATCGTTACGGAAGGATACATCCACCTTAAGTGAATCAGGTGCATTGGGGTGCGCGTAAACATTACGCTTAACCATCGCAATGGATGCAACATCAACAGGCGCAGGAATGGTGCAGCCAAACAACGAACAGACACCACTCATGGCAGTATGAACGACTGGTATGTTGTACAGCCTGGGCCGTTCTCGATACAAATACAGCGCACCCATCAACAAGCATAATAATACAAGCATGGCGGCGCGATATCCCCACACCTTGCCGCCGTTCGATGGTTTACTCGAAGCAACATTGCCATCGAAACTTGCGTTAACCTCATCTGGCAGTGCCTCAGCCTCTGGTGTCGACACCGCTACCGCTGGTGAAGCTGGAACATCGAGTGTAACAGATGATGCCGGTGCTCTGGACTTGCCAAATCGCGCCGACAGGCGTTTGCGATCACGCTTGATGGGTATGTTGTGCGCCGTCGCTGCATCAGACGTTGCTGGCAGCGCTGTCTCTTTATCTATTGCAGGCGGCGCTTCTTCTTCTTTATCCCGGTAATTAAATATCAGTGGCTCACGCGGGTTCTCGTCGGCGACAAAACCGATCTCGGCAAAATCAGCTGGCTCGCTTGCCGGAACGCCTGGCGCTGTTGTTTTTAATCTTGTCGAATCAGCATCGATAGTGACATCGTGTACAAACAAGGTATCACTGAAGGTTTCATCAGTACCCAGCTCTACTGCATCAAAATCAAATTCTGGCGCATCCCTGGTTTGATCAAAGTAGGCAATCTCCGGCAGATCGGCATCGCCAGAGAAAAGGTCGAAATCCGAGTAGGTTACATCTAGCGCACCCGTATTATTGGCCATACCGGCACGTACCGCGGCCTCCCCGTCAGGCAAGGTGGATGCGCTTCGGTTTGTGTTGATGCTGACTGTAGTGCTGGTAGCCTCATCGCGCAGTATGTCGGCATCCTGACGCAGCTCAATCAACGCATCGAATATGCTCAGGCACTCGCCACAGCGCACGCGAGTATCGCTGGAAGAAAGCAGCTCGCGCGACACTTCAAACACGGTCTGACAATTAGAGCAGCGTGTCTGCGGATTAACATCCGATTCAAATTGTTGCCTGGGATTGGCCATGCAGTCATTCAGGACGACGGGTGGCGGTTAATAAGGCCCAACCGTTGTAAGCTGACACTGGGTGAAAATCGAACCATGGATTGTAGCGCATGCACAGCGGCTCTACCTGATGTTCGAGGATACCTGACATGACCAGCTGGCCACCAGAGGATGTTACTGCCGCAAAGCGTTCCGCCAAAGTTGTTAACGGTTCGAACAAAATATTTGCCATTGTGATGTCAGCACAAGGCAGTTGCAGTTCGTTTGCGTAGCCTGTATGCAATTTTTTGGACACGCCATTTATGTCGGCATTTTGGCAGCTTGCGAGAATGGCCTGTTTATCTATATCCACAGCATAGGCGCTGCCGGCACCTAACAATAAAGCCGCAATAGCCAGTACACCAGAACCACAGCCAAAATCTATCACTGTTTTACCAGCCAGAGGTTGAAGGCTAGCACCTGTTTTCTCACCAAGCCATTGAAGGCACTGAGCAGTCGTTGGGTGTGTTCCTGTTCCAAACGCGAGTCCAGGATCGAGCTTTAAATTGATCGCCTGCTCGTCCGGAAAGACACAATGAGAGGGACACACCCAAAAATGTGGACCAAACTGCATGGGCTGATAATCCGCCATCCAAGTGCGCTCCCACACCGTGTCCTGCAAAATATTCAGAGCGTAATCAGGTACGCTCAAGCTATTGTCGATAGCCGCAAGGTGTAAGCTGGAATGTAAATCGTCTATGGAGGTTGCCTGCGCAAACAACCCAACAAGCGTAATCTCGTCCCACAGCGGAATCTCTCCAGGAGCGGGCTCAAGAATGGGTTGGTCATGGCTGTCCTTGTACGTAACGGACACAGCACCTGCAGCAAACAGCCATTCTTCCAGGGCCTCTGCTGTGGCAGGCGTCGCGCAGACCGAGATTTCAGGCCAGTCCTGAGAAGTCACAAGTGAAAAATCGTAAGCCTCAAACCAAAACAGCGCTTATTGCAGGCCGAGCTTTCGTTCAAGATAATGTATGTCGGTACTGCCTTCGATAAATCCTTCATCGTTGAATATGTCCATATGCAGTGGAATATTGGTTTTGATGCCATCAATATAGGCTTCGCTCAGTGCGCCACGCATGCGCGACATGGCTGTAGCTCGTGTCATGCCTTTAACAATGAGTTTACCGATCATTGAATCATAATGTGGTGGCACTTTGTAACCGTTGTAGATATGGGTATCAATGCGCACACCTAAACCACCAGGCGGGTGATATTGCATAATGGTGCCAGGTGAAGGCATAAAACTATCAGGATCCTCAGCGTTAATGCGGCACTCAAAAGCATGCCCGTTAACTTCGATATCTTCCTGTTTATAGGCTAGCTCTCGTTCTTCTGCTATCAGTATTTGTTGTTTGATGATGTCGACACCCGTGATCATTTCGGTCACCGGGTGCTCCACCTGAACTCTTGTGTTCATCTCGATAAAATAAAAAGCGCCGTTCTCGTATAAAAATTCGAATGTGCCGGCACCTCGATAGCCCATACGCTTGCATGCGTCTGTGCAGCGACGACCGATATTGGCGCGTGTTTCGTCATCAATTCCTGGTGCGGGCGCTTCTTCAACCACTTTTTGATGCCTGCGTTGCAGGGAACAATCACGCTCAGCAAGGTGTATTGCATTACCATGCGTGTCCGCCAACACTTGAAACTCGATATGACGTGGTGCTTGGAGAAATTTTTCCATGTACACAACTGGATTACCAAACGCCACCTGCGCCTCGCTGCGGGTCAGTTCGATGGACTGTTCCAGCTCGCTTGACTGGTGCACGACGCGCATACCACGACCGCCACCACCGCCTGACGCCTTGATGATGATCGGGTAACCAATCTGTTCAGCAAGCTTATGGTTGAGCGCGGCATCATCGCCCAGCGGCCCGTCAGAACCCGGTACGGTCGGTACCTCAGCTTCACGCATGGCCTTGATAGCACTGACTTTATCTCCCATCAGGCGGATAACATCCGCCGTAGGACCAATAAATCGAAACCCGCTTGACTCTACACGTTCGGCGAAATCGGCATTCTCAGCCAGGAAGCCGTACCCCGGATGGATTGCTTCAGCGCGCGTGATCTCAGCAGCGGCAATAATGGCCGGGATATTCAGGTAACTTTTGGCAGAGGGTGCCGGACCAATGCACACTGCTTCATCTGCTAGTCGCACATGCTTCAGATCGCGATCGGCCGTTGAGTAAACAGCCACTGTGCGAATACCCATATCACGGCAACAGCGCATAATACGCAAGGCTATCTCGCCGCGATTGGCTATCAGAACTTTTCTAAGAGGTTGAACCATGTTGCGCTCGGTAGCCGCTGGTTGATCGATAATTATTCGATGACGATGAGTGGCTCGCCATATTCAACTGGCTGCCCTTCTTCCACGGCAATTGCGCGCACCGTACCGCTGGTTTCCGCAACGATTTGATTCATTATTTTCATTGCTTCGATAATGCACAGCGTATCGCCCTTTGAAACAGTGCTGCCGACTTCAATAAAGGGTGGGGAACCTGGTGACGGCGAACGGTAAAAGGTGCCTACCATCGGTGATTCAACGACCGTCCCCGGAGGCAGGTCGTTACCCGCACTAGAAGGCTGTTCAACCGGAGCAGGCGTTGCAGTAATGCTGTGGGCGGCAGCTTGCGGGAACACTGTCGCAGCAGGCGCCGCTGCCACTGTGGTGGCGACAGTGCCTCTCGAGATACGCACAGAGTCCTCGCCTTCCGAGATTTCGATTTCGGTTATGTCGGACTCACCGAGCAGTTCAATCAATTTCTGTATTTTGCTGATATCCATTGAATGTTCTCGATAGCCGATTATTTTGTAAGCAAGTTAGAATAGGCATAGGCAGTCACCTAAAGCCACACATTACCAGTCATCCGCTGACCGTATGTGCGAAGATACCATTATCTACGTGATTTTTTAAGACCTTAACAACATAAAGATAATCTAGGGAAGGATCGTACTATCATCACCGATGACGCCACTCTGGCATTTGCAGCACTTGATCCACATCAGATTTTGGATGCACTTGACTCTCAGGGGTTCGAAACCGATGGCCGTGTGTCCGCACTCAATAGCTACGAGAACCGGGTTTACAGCATTGGTTTAGTTGACGGCAGCAGTATCGTTGCAAAATTCTACCGCCCTAAGCGCTGGTCAGATGCGGCGATACAAGAGGAACACGCCTTCTGCAAAAAACTTGTCGAACGAGACTTACCCGTCGTAGCGCCACTTGCATCGTTTGATGGGGATACCTTATTCAACACAGGCTTATTCAGGTTTTGTGTTTTTCCAACCGCTGGAGGGCGCCCGCCAGAACTTGATAATGACGATCAACTCAGTGTCATTGGTAGAACCTTAGGCCGCTTGCATCTGGTTGGTGAAAACCACCAGTTTAAACACCGACCCGCCATAGATGCAGCCAGGCTGGGTGATCAATCGGTTGAATTTCTGAAGCAATCAGATTTACTGCCAATGGAAAGCCGCAATGCCTATCTGCCGCTAGCCACAGAAATCATGCAGGTTGTGCATGAGCGTATCCAGGCCGCTGGTGACTGCAATAACATCTGCATACACGGTGACTTCCATCCTGGCAATATTTTATGGGGCCGCGATGACACGCCGCACGTGCTCGACTTTGACGATACCGGAACCGGCCCGGCAATTCAGGATCTGTGGATGTTCATTTCAGGAGATCGAAGCTACGCACAAGCACGCCTCGGCTACCTGCTCGACGGCTACCATGAGTTCAGAGAGTTTGACGAGCGAGAACTGGCACTGATAGAGCCCTTGCGCGCCTTAAGAATAGTGCACTATGCTGCATGGATTGCACGACGTTGGGAAGACCCCGCATTTGAACGCGCATTTCCATTCTTTGCCGGCAATCGTTTTTGGGACGAACATATATTGTCGCTGAAGGAGCAACGAGCCGCACTGGATGAAGCCCCGTTGATTTACTAAGAGCGTTTTAGTTGCTAATGGCGTGAGTTATTGGCTGTCAGAGTTTAAACAAGCGAAGAGCCCGCTTTTATTTTTTATTTGGCGCCTGTAAATCAGGGGCACTATCATCAACGACCTACACCTTCTGATGCGCAGGGATTAAAAAGCCGAAGCCAAAGTACACAAAGGACAACGTCGAGGGACTGCATCCGAGCCCGCAGTTTGCGTTAGATACGTCTGAAAACCAGTGATGCGTTAGTTCCACCAAACCCAAAGCTGTTCGACATAACGGTATCAATTTGAGCATTATCGATACGCTTTTGTACCACGTTCATGCCGTCAGCTTTTTCATCTAGCGCATTGATATTCGCGGATGCGCAGATAAAACCTGCTTGTTGCATCAGCAGTGTGTAAATCGCTTCCTGTACACCAGCAGCACCCAGTGAGTGGCCCGACAATGATTTGGTTGAACTGATGTTTGGACAATCTTCACCGAACACAGCCTTGACAGCACCTAGTTCGGCTATGTCTCCAACCGGTGTGCTGGTGCCATGTGCATTGATGTAGTCGATTGAAGAATCGACTGTGGCCTTCGCCATGTTCATGCAGCGCTGCGCACCCTCACCTGATGGCGCGACCATATCGTGCCCATCGGATGTTGCGCCATAGCCAACGACTTCGGCATAGATCTTTGCACCACGCGCTTTGGCCGCTTCGAGTTCTTCGACAACAACCATACCGCCGCCGCCAGCGATAACAAATCCGTCTCGATCAGCATCATAGGCACGAGACGCTACCGCCGGTGTTTCGTTGTATTTGGTCGACAAAGCACCCATGGCATCAAACAGGCAGCTTAGCGACCAGTGTTCTTCTTCGCCACCACCCGCAAACACGCGATCCTGTTTGCCTAACTGAATAAGCTCAAGCGCGTTACCAATGCAGTGCGCACTGGTTGAACAGGCAGAAGATATCGAGTAGTTGGTGCCACGAATTTTATAAGGCGTTGCAAGACAGGCTGAGACTGTACTGCCCATGGTTTGCGTAACACGATAAGGTCCGACACGTCTAAGCCCTCGATCGCGCAGAATATCAGCCGCTTCTACCTGGCTAAATGTGGAGCCGCCGCCAGAACCTGCGATGATACCGGTACGCTCATTAGAGACTTCTTCGGGCGACAAGCCAGCATCTGCAATTGCATCGCGCATGGCGATATAGGCATACGCTGCAGCGTCGCCCATAAAGCGCAGTTGTTTACGGTCGATGTTGTCTTTGAAATCAATGACAGGAGCCGCAGCAACCTGGCTGCGCATGCCCATTTCTTTGTAGATTTCGCGTTCGGTTAAACCCGAAACACCTTCTTTAAGAGATTGTGTGACGCTTTCTTTGTCATTGCCGAGGCAAGAGACAATTCCTATGCCCGTGATTACCGCGCGACGTGTGTTCATTTGATCCTAGAAGTTTTCAGTAGACGTAAACAGGCCAACGCGCAAGTCCTTGGCTGTGTAAATTTCGCGGCCATCCACAAGCATCCTGCCATCGGCTATACCCATGACAAGTTTTCGTTCGATTAACCGCTTCATGTGTAATTCGTAGGTAACCAGCTTAGCGTCAGGCAGGACCTGCCCAAAAAACTTCACCTCACCAGAACCAAGTGCTCGGCCACGACCAGGATTGCCCTTCCAGCCCAGGAAAAAACCAACCAGTTGCCACATGGCATCTAGGCCCAGGCAGCCCGGCATGACCGGGTCACCAATAAAGTGGCAATCAAAAAACCATAAGTCTGGCTGGATATCGAGTTCGGCCTGAATATAGCCTTTTTCGTGATCGCCTCCGTCAGCTGTAATACTGGATATACGATCCATCATCAGCATATTGGGCACGGGTAAGCGCGCGTTGCCTTCACCAAACAGATCGCCCGCGCCGCAGGCGAGCAGTTCTTCGCGATTAAATGAGTTTTGGTCGATCACAACTTGTTAGTGCTCTTCGGTTTCCCGCATAGTTTACTTGTTCCACAGTTCGCCTGCACTGTTTGTGGGCATCAAAGCGAATATTTACTGTGCACCAAACACGCGTTGCAATATTTCAGATGTACGCTTTAACGGGTTATTGCGAATAGCCTGCTCTTCTTCGGCAATATAGTAAAAGACGCCATCGGAGCCCTTATCCACGACATGTCCAGTTAAATCAGCATCTACCTTGGGCGCTAAAGGGATCGAGTTATACCGAGATAGCAGTGAGTTGAATGACCTGACAGCGCCCACGTTAGCCAGCGCTTGATCAACCAGCGGACGCATGGCAGATTTTAGCGAAGTCCCCGTTTTGTCTTTGAAGTAGGAGGTGGCGGCATCATCAGGGCCGCGCAAAATACCGGTTGCATCCTCTACCGACATCTCTTGAATTGCACCTAAAAATAGTTGACGTGCTTTGGGGGTCGCCTGCTCAGCAGCCTGATTAAGCTTTAATTCCAGATCATCGAACGACCCTGCCAGGCCAAAATTATCTGCAAAATTTCGCGCTTTTACTAAAGACGAAGGAAGTGGAATGCGAATATTGGGATCGAGACTGAACCCATTCGCTGTACCCAGCTGATCGACAACCACATTGGAGCCCTGCGTTAGCGCTGCCTTGAGGCCTTGCGTTATATCGGCGTTACTTAGTGCGCCACCACCAGCAGTCAGCGCTGAAGCTGTGTTTGCGATATCTTGCAAAGACGGACCACTGCCACCAGCACAACCTGTAAGCATGGCAAGCAGGACTAATTTCTGGATAAGATGTTTGAACATGAGCGGTTTCCTGAACAATTGGATATGATCATAGCGTAGGCGCTTTTTAGCTATTGTGAACATTGTGATCACGCAACATAACTTTAAACTTCACCCACACTGCTTTCTGCACAGTATCACCGGTGGCAATGTAGCAAATTTGCTCGCTACGGCAAATGACCACACGCCGCCCAGCTCGGGCATCGTGGATACTGATACCTGTGATGCAATGATCAAGGTATCAGCTGCCATTTTGCATCGTGCAGAATTCTGCGTTGTATCTCCTAACCATAAAGCCATCACAATGCCCGCGGGTACATCTGACTATTTTCAAGCGTTAAGTGGTGGCACAAGTGGCATGGCACGCCGAATTCGTCGCACACAGCAATCATGGACTGCAAGCTTCGTGACGAATGCTGCCATGTTTAACCTTGATGATCATGATCATTACGCCGTGCTTGGTAACCTCTCTCACTCTTTAACGCTTTATGCCTTTCTGGAAGCTGCTTTTTTGGGTGCTGACGTTTCTGTGGCGACCGATCTAACTGCAACGCAGCAGCTACAAATGATTAACAAGCGCAGCATCAGCGTGTTGTACGCTACGCCAACACAGTTACGCAAACTGTGCCAGTCACTATACCGCAGCGATCAACCCGGCAGCGCTAAACAAGGTATTGGTGAGCCGAGTAGCAACGAACAGCGTAGCGAAAAGCACAGTTTGGATGAACGCCTTGTCGTTGATAGCCACCTTGTGGGTAAGCAAGGTGTTGGTAACCACAGCGTCAAAGCTATTTTTTGTGGCGGTGGCAAACTCGACCAAGCCACAGCATCCGATATTAGATCTTACTTTAAGGGAGCTGATTTACGTGTATTCTACGGCGCATCTGAAACCAGCTTCATCGCCATAAGCGATGCTCAAACCCCGCCAGGCTCTTGCGGAAAAGCCTACCCTGCTGTGGATATCCAGTTGTTTTCAAAACGGCCCATCCGAGCAGTAAAAGGCTGCGGTGATATTCACGGCAAGGTTTTCGAACAAGAGAGCGAAAGGTTTGATAAGAATATAAACAGCAAACCTTGTAAAAGCTATAGCGAGAAGGTGGGTAAAAAATCAGTTGAATGCTTCGGTGAGAAGGTTTTTGAAAGCTCAGACGAGTGCTTTGGTGAGGTCTGGGTAAAGAGCCCTTATCTCTTCAGCGGCTATGTTGGCAGCGACTCACCAAACACACGCCGTCAAAATGGTTATGTATCAGTCGGAGAAATAGGTCGGTTTGATTCTGATGGCAATCTGTTTCTGGCAGGCCGGCTGGACCGCATGTTCACAGTAGCAGACCAAAATGTATTTCCGGAAGATATCGAGACTTTGCTTAATACATTACACAATGCCAATTGTGCTGTCGTTGCAGCCCCGGATGACATGCGCGGTTGTATTGTCTTTGCCGCAATCGAAGGGCCACATGATTCGCTTTTACGAAAGCAATTGCTGCGAGAGTTAAGAGAGCATTTGGGTAATCTTGTTGCACCCAGAGACATCCAATTTATCCAGCCGTGGCCGGTACTACGTTCTGGAAAAACCGACATCGAAGCCGTAAAAATGTACATCATGCAAAAAATGCACATCACGGACAAGCCACCTCAATAGACTCAACCGAAGCTTGCCGCAATTGTCTTTAGCGGCATTAACCATTATGGCAACACACAAAACCGCCTTTTTAATCTCAGCCAAACGCACGGCAGTGGCGACACGCAATAGTCACTTTGCAGATCTTGGCCTGGACAGGCTGGCAACTCCCGTAATCAAGTCAGTCCTTGCGGAAGCTAATCTGGGCGCTAAGGATGTGGACGAACTTATTGTCGGCAATGCACTGGGAGCCGGCGGCAACCCAGCGCGTTTAATCGCATTGGCGGCTGGTTTACCTGAATGTGTTGCAGGCCTAAGCATCGACCGACAATGTTGCTCCGGAGCTGATGCATTGCTTTTGGCGAAAGCAATGATTGAGTCAGGACAGGCCAATGTTGTCATAGCAGGTGGGGCTGAAAGCTTTTCATTGCGCCCACAAAGACTGGCCAGAGCACATAGCAAAGCACAGTATATTGCCTACGAACGCCCCCCCTTCACACCTTGGCCAGAACACGACCCCGACATGGCTGAAGCTGCCAGCGACCTTGCTGAGCAATTGAATATCAATCAACTAAAACAAAATCAGTTCGCAGTTGAAAGCCATCAAAAGGCACTTAAGGCACGGCAGCAAAGACCCATGATAGACATGGAAATGGCACGGCAAAAAGAAGCACACGAAAATCAAAACCACGAACAACATGAGTCGAAACAAAAACAGGGAATACAGGAAATAGTATCGGTCGCCGGGATCACTGAAGATAACTTTAGCCGCCAGCTATCATTAAAAGTATGCGAACGCGCGCGAGTACTTCATAGAACCATAAACACAGCCAATACCGCAGTTGAAGCCGATGCCGCTGCGTTTTGTCTCGTTGTTAGTGAACGCATTGCCCAGCGATTCCAGCATGCGATCAGACTTGTGGATGGAATGACTAGAGGCTCTGATCCAACGCTTCCGGGGCTTGCGCCCGTAGCGGCTATCAAGCAATTGCTGACAGCTGAAAACATACCTGTCCATAAGATTAAGTGCGCTGAAATCATGGAGGCGTTTGCGGCCCAAACCATAGCCTGCATTGAGCAATCCAATATTGATGCAACAATCACGAATGTCGGCGGCGGCGCGTTGGCAAGAGGTCATCCCATTGGAGCATCGGGTGCTATTCTCGCTGTCAGGCTTTTTCACGAGCTACAGTTAAAACCCGGATTGGGCCTTGCAGCTATTGCAGCGGCAGGCGGCATTGGCACGGCCCTGTTACTGGAATCATAAATATTTTAGCCGCACAGATGCAATGAAAACGATTGTACTAACAGGCGAATACACAGTTTCTTGAATTAATCGAAACCGCGAAAGCTTGTATATTCTTCAAGTTCGATGCGGGTAGTTTTAACATTATTTTCTGGAGCAGACTCATCGCAGTAGCCCATCGCGATGCCACAAACAACCATTTCATCAGCGGGCAGATTCAATACAGAATGAACAAGGTCAGCATAGTTCGCCAGCGCACCCAAACCGCTTGTACTCAAGCCATGAGCTTTTGCACTGAGTAACAATGTCATGAGCGTATTACCTAAATCCATAAAGCAACCTTTACCCATGGCACGCTCTATGGTGACAACTATTCCAACCGGGGCATCAAAAAAGGCATAGTTTCGAGCAAACTGCGCTTTGCGTTTTTCAATATCCCGCCGACCAATATTGAGGGACTCATACAAAGCGTATCCAGCCGCACGCTGACGTGCCTTTAAGTGAGCGGGCATGGGTTTAGGAAAATAACTGTACTCCTCAACGATTGGACGATCACATTTGTGCGCCTCTTGCAATGCATTAACCAGTTCTAAAAGCGAAGCACCTGTTAAAACATGAAATTTTCCTGGTTGTAAATTAGCTCCACTGGGCGCGCTGCGTGCTGTGCGCAATACGGTCTGTATGAGTTTTTTTTCAACCCTCTTGGGTAGATAAGCACGAACACTGTGGCGCTCTTTTATAAACGCATCTATCTCAAAGGCCAGGTTATCCAACTGCATGTGATCTGATAATTCATCATCTGTATCTGTCTTGTTATTGTCTCTGTTTTTGATGTTCTGCGGATTCATGTACGTGAAAAGAAACTTTGTGGTCTGGCTTTTCGTAAGGCCTGGGTCAGAAAACCCGCAATCACCGCTTTTATCAGATCACCTACGATAAACCACGCCACCAGAGTGGTTGCCACCGGCAAACTTTTTTGCAGTGTTATTGCCATTCCAACAATGCCGAAACAATAAAGTACCAAAACACAGCCTACCAAGGCAGCTACACCTGCAGCAAGGGCCACCTGTGTGGTTTTCCATTTTTCCATAACCAAACCTGTCACAAAAGCGGCGACAGGGAATCCTATAAGAAAACCGGCCGACGGTGAAACAAACAAACCCAGCCCACCACGACCACCCGAGAGTAAGGGCAAACCCAAAGCGACAAGCCCCACGAATAAAAGTGCGGCTAAGCCACCTCGCTTTGAACCCAGGATGGTGCCGCACAACATCACACCTAGACTTTGAGCTGTAATGGGCACACCAAAAGGCAATGTGATTTTTGGGATAAGCCCCAATACCGCTATAAGAGCAGCAAATAATGCGATAAAAACAATACTGCGTTCCATTTATTGTTCCTTTGAACAGACGTCCGATTTACCCGTTTAACCTATTAACACCATTTTTACCCGCTTAGCTACCCACTAACGTCCTGATGAGCTTGCTGCATGAGCGGTTGAATTGCCAACGAAAGCGCAGTCTTACTTCTGCTTTATGTCGAAACTAATCCTGGCACATAATCAGCCGCTGGATTCGTTTTCTGTAGCCTCCCGAATATGAGCACCACCGCGTGCACGCAAGGCTTCCGCAACATGCTCAGCATCATCGATTGCTGACAAAGTCAGGGGCAATACTATTCGCCAGCGCGCCCGTTTGACAGACCTTGCTCTCCAGGATTCAGCAAGAGCATGGCTTCTCTCAAATATAATGGGGGTAAAACGAATAACTAACGCAATAGCAAGCTCGACGGGTCTGGTGCTAAAGCCAAATCGGCGCAAGGGTGATAATAATACGCTGACACCATCAATTATGTCGTCCAGCTGAGTGGTCATTGTAACAAGATTCGCCAATGCCACCGCATTGAGTAAGCGCAGCGAAATGACGATTCCCTGCGCATAGGTGTTGGTTAAGCCATGCCACAATCCGATTACCAATAAAAAAGGCCACAAAAACCACAAACGCTTAACGCCCACAGTGAAAAACGTCGCGCCACCGACAACATACAAAAGCGCAACAAAACCCAGCACCAGCAACTGCAACAAAGGCGAATGAATATAAAACAGAGCAACGGTGGCAACACACAGCAAGACAAATTTTGGCCCTACTCGTATAGAGTGCCAAAGGGTTTTAACAGGCGAGTGTAGAGATATCATCACCCTTCCCAAGCTCTTCCATATGATCTATAAACGCAGGCAAAACATCATCAGGTGTTCCCTGGTGCATAAGCTTGCCAGCGTCCAGCCAAATGACTCGATCATAGCCGCTGATGATCTGAGGATCATGGCTTACGTGCACCAATGTTTGATCCAATACTGACAAGTATCGATTTAACTGTCTGGTTGTAGGAATATCCAAACCACTGAAAGGTTCATCCAATATAATCACATCAGGCTTCATGACCAGTACGGACATTAAACACACTAGCTGCCGCTGACCTTGGGACAGCTGCACATTAGGTACATTAAGCCAATCCGCTTTTTCAAATAAAGCCAAAGTGTCGGCAACGATATCAACAGCATCACTTTTTGTATGGCCAAGCTGGCGTAAACCAAAACTCATTTCTTCAACTACCGTCGGGAATATAATTTGGTGGTCTGGGTTCTGGAATAAAATGCCCACTTTGGAAATAGCATGACGACGCTCCTGCGCCATGTCGATGCCATCAATCTTTGCCGTACCATGGCTGGGAATTAACAAGCCAGCCAGTACACGAGCCAGTGTTGATTTACCTGAACCATTTCGCCCGACGATACCGATTCGGTGCTCATCTACACTGAGACTGATTTGATCCAGCAACACCTTACCATTGATGGAATAGCTAACATCATGAAGGAGAAGCTTGCTCATTCAGTTACACCCAACACCACTAACACGGGCACAACAGCCTCGTTCATTGCATTGCAATGGTTATGTTGGATGGTGATCGATAACATGGCTTACATGAATCCCGCAGCGAATTGTAGAACTTACCAGTGTGCTGGCCGCAGAGACTTTTTATCCAGGGCTTTTGTACTTTTATAAAAAGGGCAACTTAGAAAGTGATCGTTAACCATGCCACAGGCTTGCATGAATGCATAGCAGGTAGTAGCGCCAACAAATTTAAAACCGCGTTTCTTTAATACCTTGCTCATTTGCTTAGAGACATCGGTACTTGCGGCAACATCAGACATCGAACGATTCTTGTTCTGGATAATCTTGTAATCTACAAAGGACCAAATAAAGTCTGTAAATGCCTCTCCGCTTTTTTCCATTTCGCAGATTACTTTGGCATTACTGACGACCGACTCAATTTTTTGCCTATGCCTGACGATACCTGCATCCAGCACTAGCTTGTCGATTTTTTTTTCAGTAAAGCGTGCTATTTTTTCAGGATTGAACTGAACAAAAGCGCGGCGATAGTTCTCACGCTTATTTAATATCGTTATCCAGCTAAGCCCAGCTTGCGCACCTTCCAAAGACAACATTTCAAAAAGCGCATCTCGCTCATAGCAAGGCACGCCCCACTCCTCATCGTGATATGCCTTGTAAAGGTCGCTACCCAGGCACCAGCCACACCGTTCTTCATTTCTTTTAGCCATATGAGAATGGTGCACATATAAATCTGGAAACACAACCAACAATTGCCAAATGCTAAACCACAGTGTTATTCCACGCTGGCCTTTAAGCGCATTTTACGGGACAGCAAGTCAGGCAGAGATGAAAAAGGGTGGGACGCAATCTTTTTAGCATCAACCAGACACCAACCATACTCAGGGATAAAATGAGCAGTCTTAGCAGGGCTGATTCTGGAAAACAACGCAGAAGCCAGAAACTCTGGCGCATCTCTTAGCGATCCATATCGATGTGTACAACCAGGAAATTCTGAAAATATGTCAAAAAAACGGCAAAAACAAGTGACGTGAAGAAGGAGTGGGAGTAGTCTGGGGCTATTCGCGTTACGAAGTGAGTTAGCTTAAATAAAATACAGCGGGCCAGCGACCTGGCCCACCATAGCGTTCTAACCTGAAAAGAGCTATCCGAGAATTGGTCCGGCAGCAACCAAAGACTTGCCGCTTTGCGTGTCGGTATACTGCGCAAAATTATCAACAAACAGCGCAGCAAGTTTATCTGCCTTCTCTTGCCACTCAGAGGCATCTTTATAAGTACCGC
>CALHRQ010000317.1 GCA_938038175.1 uncultured Granulosicoccaceae bacterium
GGCATGCCACCTATACAGAATATTTCGTTGCCGCTCAAAACCGCTCCATAGTATCGCAGCTTGCAGCACTGGAAAAAATCCAAGCGGTGCACGCCGATGCTTTAAAGAATCGGAACTGGTTAAACTACATCAAAAAGAAAGCGACCTCGCAACACGATAACTACCAGCAGGAACAACAGACTAAAAAACAATCCATTGGTGAGATTAATCAAACTATTACTAATAAAACACGCTCTGTCGCTACCCTAAAAGCCGATCAGCAACGCTTGCAGGCCTTACTCGAAGAACTCAAGGCCGCCCAGTCGCTGCGCTCGGGTTATTTTGCAGCCGGACAAGGCCAGTACGCACTGCCAGTCAGCGGCACCATCGACGCACATTTTGGCGACATCAAGTCTGTGGGTAAGCTGCGCTGGACAGGTCTCTTCATTCGTGCCAGCCATGGGCAGCCAGTGCGTGCTGTAGCTGACGGCGAAGTTATTTACAGCGGCTGGCTCAACGGCTTTGGTATGCTGGTCATATTGGATCACGGTGACAACTATATGACGCTCTACGGCGGTAACCACGATGTAGCGGTCAGTACGGGGGATTGGGCAGATTCAGGTGTAACAATTGCAACTGTTGGTGACTCAGGGGGTCAGAAAACCAGTGGCGTATACTTTGAAATTCGCCATAACGCGAAGCCTGTCGACCCAGAACAGTGGGTCAGCTCCGAAAATGGAGCAGTCGCTGCAAATCGGTAGTAGATCGGGGCCTAAAACCCGGTAGACTGACGGAATAACAACTATTTAGCGTTCTTGATCAGGGCGCATCACGGCATACACCTTCGGCTAATCCGAGTGTAGCCAGGGTCGTATTGGAGTAAGAAACAATGAGTCTGAAGACAAAACCTCTCCTAATGGTATTGACAGGGACGGTTCTCGGGGCATCGCTTACCCTCGGACAGGGTGTACTTGCCACAAGAAATAGTAGCAACGCTCTTCCGCTTGAACAGATGCGCACTTTTACCGATGTTTTCAGCCGCATAAAAAACGATTATGTCGAAGAAGTCTCTGACGAAGAATTACTCGAGTACGCCATTCGCGGCATGCTCAATGGCCTTGACCCGCACTCGGCTTACCTGAACACAGAAGAATTCAACGAACTGCGCATTGGCACCACTGGTGAGTTTGGTGGGCTTGGTATTGAAGTCGGTATGGAAGATGGCTTTGTACGAGTTGTATCCCCCATTGATGACACACCCGCACAACGTGCCGGCATGAAAACCGGTGATCTTATTATTCGGCTTGATGACAAACCTGTTAAAGGTTTGACTTTAAACGATGCTGTAAAACTGATGCGAGGTAAGCCCGGTAGCATTATCAGCTTGACCGTGATTCGTGAGGGCGAAGACCGGCCTTTGACCATCGACATCGAGCGTGATGTCATTAAAGTAACCAGCGTCCGTAATCGCATGCTAGAAGATAAATACGGTTATGTTCGTATTTCAAATTTCCAGACTAAAACCACTCAAGACATGCTCAAAGCAATCAAGAAGCTCAAGAGCGATGCTGATGGCCAACTTGACGGTTTGGTTTTAGATCTTCGAAACAATCCAGGTGGGGTCTTGTCTGGTGCGGTTGGTGTATCAGATGCTTTTTTAAATGATGGCATGATCGTCTACACCGATGGCCGTGAAGAAGACAGCAAACTTCGCTATGACGCAACCAGTGGCGACATACTCGATGGCAAACCACTTGTCGTACTGGTTAATGGGGGTTCCGCATCGGCATCTGAAATTGTAGCGGGCGCTATGCAGGATCATCAACGCGGCATTATCATGGGCACTAAAACCTTTGGTAAGGGCTCGGTACAAACCATTCAGGATTTACAAACGGGTGGCGCAGTAAAGCTAACGACATCCAGATACTTCACACCTAACGGCCGCTCAATTCAGGCGCTGGGTATCGAACCTGATATCGTCAACAATCCCAACACCTTCCAGAAAACCGAAGATGATCCAGCAGAATTCAAACCACTGACAGAATCCAGCTTGTCTGGTCACCTTGAAAATGCTGACGAAGACGATACTCAAGCTGAAGGAACTCAAGAGAACGCTAACCAGAACGATAACCTTGTTTTTGAAGACTTCCAGCTTTATGAAGCGTTAAACCTTCTTAAAGGATTAACCATTCTGGAAAAGCAACGAGGTTAATAGTTTTAAAGAACTCGTCATCGGCGAAACGCAAAGTTATCGCCGGTGACAAGAACCCCACATGATTCAACACCGCGAATTTATAGCCAGCCTTAGCACAGCAGAACGAAGAGACTTCACACAGCAATCAGATCAACCCGGTCTTTTACGGCTTGGCATTTTAGTTCTGCTTATCGTCTTGTGCAGCATCACAATTACAAGCCGCAATACACTTTGGATACCTGCTATCTTTTTGCAGGGCTTATTGCTGATGTCGCTTTTTCATCTACTGCATGAGTGCATCCATTTAACGGCTTTTAAAACACAAAGCATCAATAAACTGGTTGCGGCTGTTTGTGGTTTTATCCTGTTTCTACCACCCACCTGGTTTCGCTATTTTCATCAAGCGCATCATCGCTATACCCAGATACCGCATAAAGACCCAGAGTTGGCATCACCAAAGCCGGACAACTTACTTCAGTGGGTGAGCCACGTTGCTGGCTGGCGAATCGTTTACGATCAAACGAAGTTGTACGCCAAAGCAATTATCCAACCAGCTAACGATGACTTTATTCCAGCGCGAGCCAAACATCGAACACACAATGAAATTCTATTAATGGGGTATTGTTATTTTGCTGTTTTTCTTATTTGCCTGTTGGCGGGTATAAGCCAGATATTCTGGCTGTGGTTGTTACCATTGGTATTAGGACAACCCTTTCTACGCCTGTACCTGCTGGCAGAACATGCAGATTGCCCACAAGACCCTAATATGTTTATCAATACACGCACGGTTATGACCAATCCGATCTTACGTTGGCTTACCTGGAATATGCCTTACCACACAGAGCACCATGTTTTTCCAACGGTGCCGTTTCATCGCTTACCGCAGTTACACACGAAGCTAGAATCGTACTTGCAAAATACCTCAAAAGGTTATGTCAATTTCAATCGGGATTTTTTGGCTACTGTAAAAGCATCACCACTGTAAAACCCGTCTTCTGTCTAATTTCCTACAAAGTCGGCAGTATGCATCGCGCTAACTAATATTGGTTTGACCCACCAGCGCTTCCCCATTACGATGGTGAATCGAATAAAGAGAGCTCGTATGACAACTTCCGAAACACATCAAGGTGGCTGCCAGTGCGGGGCCGTGAGATTTACCGTGAGCGGTGAGCCAGTTCGAGCGATGGCCTGCCACTGTACCAGCTGCAAACTGCGCACTGGTGCGCCCTATGGCATTGGTGTTTATATGCAGGATGAGCAGATAGAATTTGAAGGTGAGCCAATGCTGAAATACCGCTACGAATCGGACACCACTGGGAGATGGATTCAAAACGAATTTTGCTCAAAGTGCGGCAGCACCATTACATGGACACTCGAAATGCGCCCAGGGCTCAGAGCAATTGCGGGTGGTTCATTCGATAACCCAGATTGGTACTCACTGATAGCACATATTTGGACGCGCTCTGCTCGCACTGATATGCGTTATCCTGACGATATGCCAGTGCATGAGAAGGCGCTTGAGTAGATATTAAATCTTGAATTTTATTGTTTTTTTCTTAATTCCTGATTTACGTTTTTTCTGATTTATATAGTTCCTGACTTTTAAGGCGGAGATAAACCCATGGGCTGTCAGTACTTTTCACCTACTGAAGATGGTGCATTAAGCTATACCGTTGCTATGCCAAGGCTAACCTTTGGTCGCGGTACTTTATCTGAGGTAGGTGCACGCACCGCTGCCTATGGCCCCAGGCTTGTCGCCCTGTTTACTGACCCTATACTGCTTGATGGTCCGCTCGTCGAAGCTGCAGGGCAATCACTTAAAAAGGCTGGTTTGGATATCGCAATATACTCAGATATCCGTATTGAACCCTGTGATGATACCGTCATGGGCGCCGCTGCTTTTTTAAAAAACAACAAGATTGATGCGGTGGTTTCTGTTGGTGGTGGTTCAGTTATAGACACTGCCAAAGGTGCCCTGATGGTGCATGCCAATGGCGGCCACATTAATGATTTTTTTGCACCACCCATTGGTAAGGGTAAAGTTGCCGACAAGCCTGTTTTGTTGCACATTGCCTGCCCTACCACCTCCGGTACTGGCTCTGAAAGCACATCCATATCTGTAATTAGAGTAAACGAGCTTAATACCAAATTCGTTGTAGCCAGCCCTAAACTGTTACCTATCGAAGCCATCGTCGATCCACAGTGCTGTGATTCGCTACCTGCAAATGTTGTTGCATCAACCGGTTTCGATCTATGTTGCCACGCACTTGAGTGCTATACCGCACGTGCTTATACATCCCATGCAAACATTGCAGACCCAACAAAGCGTCAATACCTACAAGGTGCCAATCCGTTCAGCGATCTTGCTGCAAGAGAAGCCATGGATATTACAGGCAAATATTTAGTGCGAGGGGTTAACGATGCCAACGATAGTGAAGCAAGAGATAAGCTGATGTGGGGTGCAACTCTGGCGGGTATTGCCTTTGGTAATTCTGGCACACACCTGCCACATGCCATGTCTTATGGTGTAACACACCTCATGCACGACATTACAACTGAAGGCTATCAAATGAAATCACCCTTCATACCTCACGGTATCAGTGTTGTGGTGAGTGCGCCAGCCATCTTTCGATATACCGCAGAAGCCACTAAAGAGAGGCATATGGAAGGTGCAGAATTTTTATCTGCAGATAGTAAGGGCGCAACGAACGATGACGCAGGCGAAGTATTATCCAAGCGATTGATCGAACTCATGCGTGGCACCAACATGCCCAACGGACTCACTGGCGTCGGATTTACCAAACAACATGTGAAAGCCATGGCCGAGTCATCCGTTCGTCAGGCAAGAGCGATTGCTAATGCACCACGAGAATCCAACATAGTGGACCTTGAAAACATGTACAG
>CALHRQ010000318.1 GCA_938038175.1 uncultured Granulosicoccaceae bacterium
GATACAGTAGTTGAACTTCAATCCAAAAACTTGCCTGGAGAGATCACTGCCATCTCCGCACAGAGTGCGCAGCCATCACAGTACGATCTTGTAGTTTTGGCGATGCAGGAACCACAATATGCCGCACCTCCTGTCAAAACACTTCTGGAAAAAATTGGTGCAGCTGGAGTCCCCTGTTTATCTATAATGAACATACCTCCAATACCCTATCTTGCTCGCATTCGCAGTATCGCCGGTTACAATATTTCCCGATCTTACTCCAGTGCTTCAGCATGGGCAGTACTGGACCCAGCTTTGATTACTCTCGCCAGTCTGGACCCACAAGCGTTTCGACCGCCCAATGAGCCAGAGAATGTTTTACAAGTAGGCTTGCCAACAAATTTTAAAGTCGCACCCTTCGAAAAAGCTGAACACAATCAAATCTTAAACCGTCTTCAGAATGATATTGAGACTGTGCGCTACGATTTAAATGGTCAATCGGTGGAGCTTCCTGTCAAATTAAAAGTACATGACAGCATCTACGTACCACTGGCAAAGTGGTGCATGCTAATAGCAGGTAACTATCGTTGCGTTCAAGACAAGAAAATGCGATCAATAAAGGACGCTGTACACAGCGACATTAAATTTACCAGCGAAATTTATAGATGGGTGGGTAAAGTGTGCACATCAATGGGAGCTAGCCCAGAAGATCTCGTCCCATTTGAAAAATACGCCAGTGCGGCCCATGAATTACAACATCCATCGTCAGCAGCTCGAGCATTACTGGCAGGTGCGAAAAATATAGAACGTGTGGATAAACTGGTTCAACAGATTGGTGCAGCACGGGGTTTACGCAATGACGAGCTGGATAATATTGTTGCACGAATAGATAGTTGGCTGGCAAAAAATAGAGAAATTGAAACAGCGTAGATGGCTTATGTGGGTACTACATAAAACTGAAACAATATGCAATGCCACGTTGCAATTGTAAAAAAACGCCCCATGTTGGGGCGTTTTCCTTGATGAACCTACTGATTCTAGTAAATCAGTGGATTGGTTATATAACTGCTTACTGCACTTGAATCCGCTCTATCTCTTAGCTCAGCGGGAATCTCTGCGACCAACGGATTCTCGATAAAGGAATCCATCAGCGAAGAGCTAACCGCTTGAACTGGAGTAGCTAAGCTTTCAGAAACTTCAGTATCAAGTGTTACTTCATCAGTTTCAGGACTCAACGCTACAACCGTGGTGGTATCGTTAGTATTACTCACACCATCTGATACAACCAGAGGATCGTTAACCGGATTGGTAACTTGCCCTGTAACTCCGGCACCATCTCCACCGCTGCTTCCGCCACATGCGCTCAGCGCAAGTGTGCTGGCTATCAGACAAAGTATTTTGGTCTTGCGGATCATCATTGGGCGGACTCCCTGGAATCAGTTGATACACTTGATACACTTTTTGAATCTGCAGTCACTGCATAGGCAATTCGACTGTTACCCAAGGTATCGGTAGTGAGCGTCATTACAATCGTTGGAGCTGACCGACCATTGAATTCAGTGAAAGTTGCGTTGTACCAGCCTTTGGTTGAATACCAAAGTTGATCTCCTTCATCACTGATCAGATTCACTTCATAGATGAGCGTTTCGTCTCCATCTTCAAAGATATCGATACCAAACCCGCCAGACAAAACACTGGTAAATGAACCACCTGCTTCCACCGCTTCAGCTCGCTCGGAAGTATCATAAGAGTTAACTACAACTGTAACGTCGTTCCATAGTATTAAATTACCAGCAGAATCTACTGCAGTTTCCCCGTAAATGAAAGCGTTGTTAGGCCCGTGGTTAGGGTAACCAAGAGGAGCGCCGTTGTTGTTGAACGCGTTTAATGCGTTGAAAGCCTGGTTGCTATAACCATAGTCGTAGTCATAGTGATCAACACTGGCATCAAACGCAACGCCTTGACGATCCGGGCTATTATCATTTAAAACGTCAATCGGAATAAGATTAGTGCTTCGGCCCACATCTCTCCTAGCAGGGTCAGAAGTGTAATCAGGGGAGCTTGAGTGCAAGTGCCGATACTTTGATGGGAAAGTCACAACAAGCATACTCTCACCTTCGCCAGCCTCGTTTGTAAACGGGTTGCTTGGCATTTGTGCCAGACTATCGTAAATACCTTCGAAGTTGGCGTGTCGAAAAACGGCATTAATATCTTCGATATTATCGGTTGCATAACCTTGCGCATTAATTTTCCCCATACGCACCCCTAATGGTGTGTCTTGCTGCGTTACACCGTCAAAAAGAGGATTTGCTATAACATCACCCGCAGGGCTGTTGGTCAAAGCCATAAGATCGTAGCGAAAAGCTCCAGTACTATCACTGAGTTTTAGTACAGCTTCACCAAACAGCTCAATATGATCGTCACGTGTATCTATGCAATAGGAATAAATTCCAAGCACAGTACGTAACCCTGTGTCGTGGTTTGCAAGATCAGATACTGGTGAGCCACCACAATCTACTGCAGTGTTAACTGGTGCGTAACCGTCGAAAAGACCGCCCTTGGTCACTCCGTTTTGAAGAAATGTATCGTTGTTGTAGGAAATGTTATCCACATCAAACAAAGTTTCCTTAGGCATTCCGGGGAATATATTTTCACCAGAGACCGAATATACACCTAACACTTCAAAGTGCCCCAACTCCACCTGCTGACCGCTATCTCGCTCATCGAAGGTAGAAAACGTAACACCAGAGCCTGGCGCTGCAAATACCCCAGAGGTAACCGCGCCTTCAGTACTCAAATCTCCATCATTCAGCCCAATTAGTATTGAGTCATCTTCTGAAAAAAGCTCTACACCATCTCCGGTATCGCGCAGCTCACCTGTCCAAACATCTGTCGGTGTGAGATATAAATTGAAATTTAGAATCTCAAGTGAGTTTGCAGAAGATCGAACGCTGACTATTGCCTTTACAGCATGTGTGTGACTAGGATTTACAACTCGTATCTCGGTCGATTGACCTGCACTCGCCTTGTAAACAGGGGCAAACAACAGTTGACCTCTATCATTATCACTAAGCTCAATAGCATTTGCTATGGATGCCCCAAACATCATCGTCAATAATAATGGGATCTTTCTATTTAATTTCATCTTTTACTTTTCCTCTAAAAAAGGTTTATCTCTAAGTTATATCTCAAAGGTTTATCTCGAAGGTTTATCCCGAGGATAATCTCGAGTTACCTAGAAGCCAAATCGTCACCACAGCACTGTCTCAGTTATATCTCCATTTCACCATCACATTAATTAATTTTACAAACCGATTATTTTCTAATCGTTTCACTAAGAAAGAGACTTTATAAACCGATTAATTATTAAACGCTCCTGAGAAAGCGTCAATTAAATCGAGCGATATTAAGTGTGTCGTTAACAACTTGCCTCTCTGTAATATGCTAGACATCAGACTACTGACTGACAATAACCAAGTTGGACTATTGGCTTATTATTTATTTTATGAAGCTGTATTTATTATGCTCACCCACATTGGGTAATGCTTATAATAAACAGCTTGTATATAGCTACTTAAAGGTTTTTAAAGCTTTCTAAACGCAACTATATAA
>CALHRQ010000319.1 GCA_938038175.1 uncultured Granulosicoccaceae bacterium
AGTTATCAAAGAAAGAAACATTGAATCGCACTGGTATTATTATGATTCATGCAGTAAACCCATGGGGATTCGCACATTTAAGGCGCGTTAATGAAAACAATATTGATCTCAATAGAAATTTTATTGACTTCGACAATTCAAGCCCATCTTCACACCCAATGTACTCCACTCTAAACCGCGTTATAAATCCTGCTGCAAAACCCAGCGCTCTCAGTGAAATGTTGTTTTGGACAAACACGGCTAAATTAATTTCCATGCACCGCGGCATTAAGAAGCTTGCCGAACCTATTGCGCAAGGCCAATATGATTTTCCTGATGGTTTATTCTACAGCGGTAGAGAAACGAACCCATCAACAGAACTGTTGAAAAGGCTGGTTCTGAAATATACACAGAACATAGAACAAGTCACCATACTCGATGTACACACTGGACTTGGCCCATCTGGTGTAGCGACCTTAATCAGTAACAGCAACAGGACAAAGCCGTCCCAAACAGCAACCTGGCTAGAACAGTACTACCAGCAACCCATCGTTATGGACAATGACGACAACAATGCTTACGAAGCACAAGGTAGCTGGAGCAGCTGGTGCCAAAGACATCTTACAAAAAAACAGTATCTTTTTATGTGCGTTGAGATCGGCACTGTAAACCCTCTCAAAGTGCTTTCAGCACTTAGACGCGAGAATCAAGCACACCATTGGTCTGATAAAAACAGCTCTCACTATTCTAAAACCAAGCAAGAGCTACGCAATGTATTTGCACCACCGTCAAAACACTGGACAAGCAAAGCACTTGAGCAAGGCTTAGGCGTTTTTAAGAAAACTCTCAAGCTGCCACCGAAGATTAAATAAAACAAAATTTATATAGGATATAAAGACAATCAACATCAGCTTATGCTGTCAGATTGTTTGAATCGAACACTTTTTTATACTGCCTGCAGTCGGCCATTGTAAGTAGAATAATCCACCATGCAATTAAATAAAACCAATGACACGCTATTGCCCTGACTCTCTCTATGGCAGTGTGCCCCCACATCACTGGTCGGGATATACACCATTTCCTATATATTCTGGCCGCTGGTATGCACGAATGTAGTCAATCTCCAATTGCAATGGATAGATTGATGGATCATCAGCAGGTGTTGGCGCCCAGGCGCTACCTGCCACCAAATAGGTCACAAGGTTCATTTGACGACGAGCAACCTGAACACCCGATATACGCTTTATCTCCTTGCCGTCAATGTACCAAATGATCAATTGAGGTTCCCATAGCACACTGAATGTATGGAAATCCTCATCCAGCCTGTCTGAGGCTTCTTCCTGATCTTCATACATTGTTGGTGATGATTTAACCGTGCCATCAATCACATCATCATAGTGGTAAGTCTGAAAGGCAACCTCGTCACCAAACGGGTTTTCGCCCAGATATTCCACAACATCGATCTCTGGTGCGTGGGCTTGGTTCCCTCTTCCCGGAAAACGATGAAAGAGATAGAACGTAGACAAGGTACCTGGTGTTGCTGCGACTCTCATACGGCTTTCAAAATAACCATAGGTTACGCCAAAGCGATCATGCGAAGACAACGCGCCTGAGAGAAACTCGCATGGCCCATTATTACCTGGATGCTCTTCAAAACAGACTGAAGGCAGGTTTTTAATAAACGCATCCGGTGTTTGCACTGCTTCTATAATCAAAGTGCCACGATCCGGGTTCATGTTAAAAGGATCATAACCAAAGCCGGGATTAGCCTGAGTATTTACAAACAACTGCTGCTCGCTATTAATGATGCGTGTATCACCCCAGGTTAAACTGGTATTCCATTTACTACTGTCGATCTGGTCACCATCAAATTCATCACTGAAAACTTGTTCAAACTTATCCAGAAAGAACTGTGTTTCAGATAAATCATGATCTTGAGCAAATGTATCGTTTCCGTTTTTAAAGAAATCGTTGTAAAGCGGAACCGGGGCATTCGCAGCGAGATGATAGGTAACGGTAATCGAATTGGAACGTGGAGATTCGTTTCCCTGTTCGTCAATGGCTGTAACCTGATAACTAAAAGTGTCACCCGGTTCTGGCGTATTAATGCTACAAGCGTGCAGAGTCAATGCAAATCGCGTGTAGTTACAGTCGATAAATGAGGTTGTATTGAAATACTTCTGGTTTTCGTTGACCGCACCTTGTGAAGGATCAGATGCACCATCAACAATGTTGTAAATCACACCGTCACTGCGATACACACGATATGCCACTACAATGCCGTCGTCATTAGACGGTGCCCAGTTTATTTCCGCCCAATCGTTGGAGATCAACTCGATGCGTAAATTCTTTGGTGTTGTTGGTGCACTGCCCGCAACCGCCACTTGGTCGTCGATTTCTAGAAGAGAACCAAAAGGATCACTTGAGTTCGGGCTCGGAATCGCCGCAATATTTGGATCCAGTACGGGTGGATTACCCAGGCTTGAACGCTCTGGTGGTGTGGTACCACCCGGCTGCATTTCTACAGTACCATCACCTGCATCGGTATCGCCGGCGCTTGCTGGTACTTCACTCGTGACACTATCAGCATCTATATTGTCCGGATTATTTACTCCAGAAACAGCATTAGAATCCGAAGCAGGACTGCTGCCAGCACCAGAAGAATTACTCGTAAAAGTTCGATTCGCTAAATCCACTTCAATACTCGAGCTTCCAAGTTGATTTCCAGATGCTGAGATCGTTGTAACCATCAAAGGTATTACAGAACCTCGAGATTGACCGGAGAAATAGGAACTAAGACCGTTTGTCAGATCAACTGTGTTTCCATTAGCGGAAACGACGTATTGATAGTTTTTCCCTTCGGCCCTGTCCCACATAAGTTCAAACGATCCGCTGGAATAAATTGCAGCACGCAAATTGGCTGGTGGGTCTATTTGGGCGGTGTCTGAGTCGGTTTGCTCGGTGAGAACCAGCTCAGGTCTGATAGCGCCAATATTAGAATCTGGGTTGTTATTCTCGATGCCATTGCTGCCCGTGAAAGAACGATTAGTCAAGTCAACTTCAATGCCAGCGCTACCTAGTCGCTCACCAGAAGTTGAGATTGTTGTGACCACCAGGGGTATGACAGCACCACGGGTTTGACCTGAGAAATAAGAGCTAAGACCGTTCGTCTGATCAACCGTGTTTCCGTCGATAACAACTTGGTATTGAAAGTTTTGTCCGTCTGCCCGATCCCACATTAATTCGAAAGATCGACTTGAATAAATCGATGCTCGCAAATTTTCTGGAGGATATTCCTGCTCGGCGCCAGAACTGATTGGTTCTTCTGCATCCGCGGCAGCTTCGGGTTCGGGTTCGGGTTCGGGTTCTGGTATCGGTGGAGCGATAGCAGCAATATTTCTTGCTGTGCTAAGTCCACGCTGACCACCTATAAATGAGACACTAACCTGATCCGAGACGTTACCTTCGTTATCTACTGAGCGCAATGTATAAGTGTAATTTTGACCGGGAAGGTAGGTATTTGAATACACACTTAGCGCATCGATCAGGCCAAGCGGACGGCCATCTATCGCAACTTCATAGCCAACTACAACACCATTGTCCGTCGCCCTGTCCCACAGCAATTCTGCAGAATTACTCGAGTAAACGGCCACGCGCACATTGCCAGGCACTGAAGGAGCTTGGGCAAAAGCAACAGAAGGCGGCAATACAAGAAAGAGAAAGCCTGCGAACCACAAATGCTTTCGATGCGAACTTTTTTCTCTATACGAATCTCTAGTAGAAACTCCGTTTAAACACTCGATTAAGGCACCACTGAATAGGCCACTGCGCACTAAAATATCCTCATGATGATTTTATGCAGAATGCTCGAAGAAAATGAGCTCTATCGCATTTTGTTAAACTCGCTCTACCACAGGTAAAAGCAGATTCGTTTTACAGGAAATACAATAACAGCGTGAAGACATTATTTTAGTTTTAACAAATTCTTGCACAGCACCTCTCTGTACTTCCGCATGCGTGGACGATTACTGAGCAGACAGCAGACAAAATACTAAACCAACCGCACAGCAGCACAGCAGCACAGCAAATCAGCAAATCAGCAAATCAGCAGCCTGAATTTTATTTGGAAGTGCCACCTTTTTTATGCATGGCAACTCCCAAGACGAATGCGACGGCTTCGCGGCTCTACGGCTCTACGGCTCTACGGCTTTACGGCTTTACGGCTTTACGGCTTTACGAATCGCAACAGACCGTACCATTCAACACCATTCACTCTTTCACGATTACTGGCAACTTGCCAAAAACGATCTGGATCCGAACTTGCTCTCGCGGTGATACGATAATAGTAAGTTCCAGATGGAATCTGATCTGAACTGATTGAATATCTAACAAGATCGGCTCGATCATCGATACCTGTTACGCTTAAAACGATACTATCGCTTTCAAAGTTAATGGCGGTAGCAACTTCAAGATCATAGCTAATATCATTTCTATCTGTTACATCAAATGCTGGAAGCCATGAAAACGTTATTGTGTCTTCTGATATCTGTGGATCATTAAGCTCAGGTGGTAACGGGATATCATATTCATTGCGCAATTGATCATGAATGCTTGAAACATAGCCGACAAAATTCCCGGGTATGTTCGCATTATATCGGACGTGATCAGAATCAGGTTCCTGATTCAGAAAAGGAGCAATAAGCGCATTGTATCGATCTGCCCTTTCCATAATATTGGCATCAGTAAGCCAGTTGTTTCTTATTTCGTCCGCGGCCGCAACAATTTTATTGTGAATGCCAGGCATTCGAAGGTACTTAGAGATAAAATTACTGTTGACCGCCGATGAGTAACCAAAGAAGAGACGTTTTAATAGCTCACCTTGATCATAGCTATTTGTAAGCGGAATATTGGGCTGAAATGTGCCATCGTAATCCCAAGGGAGAAAATATATTTTTTCTGAACCAACCGGGTTGTACAAATAAAAGTTATGAATAACTGCATCCGTTTGATGCATTAATATATTGGCTGTCACCCACATTAATGCATTGTTGTGATTAAAATATCGGTTAAACACAGATTCAAAAGGCTGATTGGGATCATTAAGCGCCGTTAACATATCAACTACCACGCGATGGTCTTTTCCTCTTTCAATTTCCAGCCGCGACTCAAACGCATCCTCATTTATCGGCTCTCCATTTTCATCAACCTGCATCGCTTGCATATCGCTTTCTGAAAACATAAATGTTTCAGTTTTATAGACACGATCATCATCGTTTAAACCACGATTTACCAAGTATTCCTTGCCTGCGAATTCGACATGTGTAAATAACCCGTGGTCCTCTGGCGGGCTATTATCACCATCCTGAATCCAAAGATTGACGAATTGAGTCCTGAGACTTGGCAAATGCGGAAGCTCACGCATTAGATCAAATGAGAGCTTATTGCGGAGACGAGTGCGTTCAAACGGATGTTTATTCAGTTGCAATCGACGTTCTTTACGCCAAAGAACTTCTTTACTGTCCAGTTTTATGCGAAAAGATTTTTGCGCACCTGCACGAGCACTTGCGCCTCTTTGCCGTAATGTGGCATTAGAAATGCTGCCATCATTAGCGAAGTCATCTGCTTGAAAATGTACATTGATTTCTACCTTGAAATCATCATCACCATTCACATCGGCTTTAACATCATCGAGCGTGCAACCAGATTGATCATCAATGGTACAAATTCCTGCTTCTGTTACCGTTTTTAAATCTATACGGATTACGTCGACTTCATCATAGCCGTCTTCATCATAGAAACTATCAAGATCGACAATGTCGCTGGGGTCTGGCTGAAATACACTATTAAAATTGGAGCCATTACCAGTATCTGAATTATCTTCAGTGTTTGTGTTGCCACCAGCGTCGCTGCTTTCAGAGCTATCTATGCTCTCGTCAGCATCCCCAGCATCAGAGCCATCTGTATTTCTACCTACAATGGTGATATTAGAAGCATCACCGTTAGCATTATAGGAAATCAGTTCATAAATATAGGATTCACCAGATACTCGGGTATTATCGAAAGAACTAAGACCATCAGTTTCATCGATTAAAACGTCATTACGGTAAATTTCAGTATTTACAACACCTGCAGATGAGGATGGCCGATCCCAAAAAAGTTCAGCAGATGAGCGAGAATACACAACGAGCCTTGCATTAGCCGGTGCTGGCACTTGCGCGCTCTGCGACCCACTCTCTCCATTTCCATCAGAATCTGCATCTGCATCTGCATCTGCAATACTATCTGGATCAGAGTTTAAGCCAGTATTGTCATTACCAACGCTTGAATTACCTGCAAAAGTACGATTAGTTAAGTCTACTGAAATACCTGAGCTACCCAATCGCACACCAGAATTCGAGATCGTTGTAACAACCAATGGGATAAGAGCTCCGCGAGATTGACCAGAGAAATAGGAGCTAAGACCGTTTGTCTGGTCAACTACGTTACCGTCTACAGCAATTTCGTACAGGTAGTTTTGCCCAGCAACCCTGTCCCACATGAGTTCAAAAGACCTACTTGAATATATCGCTGCGCGCAAATTGCCCGGCGGATCAAGTTGATTGGCAGCTGCGTTATCTTGGCCCCCAGTATTTTGGGGGCTAGAGTTTGAATCTGTCTCTGATACACCCGCATTGGTATTTGAACCCGAGCTAGCCGTTCCGCCACCTGAATTGCTGGTGAAAGTACGATTACCTAAATCCACCTCAATACCCGAGCTTCCCAGTTGCTCACCCGAGGCCGAAAATGTAGTAACAAGCAAAGCAATGATGGCATCACGAGTTTGACCAGAGAAATAAGAGCTGAGGCCATTTGTCTGGTCAACAGTGCTCCCGTCTATAGATACTTCGTAGCGGTAATTTTGGCCTTCAACCCTGTCCCACATGAGTTCGAAAGATCTGCTTGAGTAAATCGAGGCACGTAAGTTAACCGGCCCAGCCCCCTGAGCGGCATCTGAGCTGGACTGCTCAGTTGTATCAGCATCAGCATCAGC
>CALHRQ010000320.1 GCA_938038175.1 uncultured Granulosicoccaceae bacterium
ACGCTAGCTCGAGTATTTGCCACCTTGGGTGGAATAGCACTTAGCACCTTAATTGTTATGACGTGCTTTTCAATTTTAGGGCGCTCATTAAATTCTTTATTGCATAGCGAATTTGTTCAAGCTTCGGCGCCAGAATTAGCAGGCAAATTGATCGCAGCAGGCATTGGTCCGATCAATGGCGATTTCGAAATAGTGGAGGCAGGCATGGCCTTTACCATTTTCGCTTTTCTGCCATTGTGCCAACTCTCCAGCTCACATGCATCGGTTGATATTCTTACCTCTAAATTGACAAAACGCATTAATCAATTCCTTTTGTTGGTGATTGAGGTCGTATTTGCTGCTGTCTTAATACTCATTGCCTGGAAGTTGTTTGCTGGTATGGAAAGTAAGCGTAGTTCAGGTCAAACCACGTTTTTATTGCAATTTCCTGTTTGGTGGGGTTATGCCGCTAGTATGCCCGGTGCATTAGCTGCCGCAATTGTTTCAGTTTACGTGGCAGTGTGCAGATTGATAGAGCTCTTTAGCGGTAAAGACATTATATCTCCCGAGCAGGAAGCTGTGCATTGAGTGACTTGCTAATAGGGCTTTTATCTTTCCCTGCGCTACTGCTATTAATTTTTTTACGTGTGCCTATCGGCCTGGCCATGTTTTTAGCCGGATTGGTTGGTTTGGTATCGGTAACCGGCGATACTAATTTGCCGTTTGCCAGGTTAAAAGCCGAAACATATACAACATTCTCAAATTACTCACTATCTATTGTGCCTATGTTTTTACTCATGGGGCACTTTGCAACGCTCGGTGGTATGAGCCAGTCTTTATTCAAAGCAGCCGAGAGCTGGCTCGGTCATCGCAAAGGCGGTGTCGCCATGGCAGCTGTTGGGTCCTGTGCAGGCTTTGGCGCAATATGTGGCTCATCGTTGGCTACAGCTGCCACCATGGGCCGTGTAGCCTTACCCGAATTACGCCGTTATGGATACGAAGGTGGGTTTGCGACTGCAACACTTGCCGCTGGCGGCACCCTCGGCATTCTCATTCCGCCTTCGGTTGTGTTGGTCATCTATGCAATTCTGACCGAACAAAACATTGCCAAGCTTTTTCTGGCAGCGTTTATTCCGGGAATACTGGCGGCCGTTGGCTATATGATTGCCATTGCACTCTACGTGCGCGTTAACCCGGAATCGGCTGGCACACGAGAACGCGTTATCTACAAACATCGGCTCAAAGCATTAATTGATGTTTGGCCCGTGTTATTGGTTTTTTTGTTGGTTGTCGGTGGAATCTATCTTGGTTGGTTTACGCCAACAGAAGGTGCAGCAGTCGGGGCACTGGGTACTGGACTAATAGCATGGGCCATGGGAGGGCTGAATTGGGGAACGCTCAAAGAGAGTTTTTTTGTCACAGCCAAGTCATCCGGGATGATCTTTTTTATCATACTTGGTGCGGCGTTTTACAACGGGTTTCTGGCATTGACTCAACTACCGCAAGAGGCGGCGGCCTGGGTTTCCGCCAGCGGATTCAGCCCAATCATTGTGTTGCTGATGATTCTTGTATTTTACCTGTTGCTGGGTTGTCTAATGGATAGCCTATCCATGATCCTGTTAACTATTCCTATTTTCTGGCCCATCGTGCAAACGCTCGATTTCGGTCTGGTGTCGATGGTTCAATTACAAAGCGCCAAGCTGGATGCGCTGGTGGCTACTGGCGCGGATCTGCCTGCAGAACTCTTGCAGCAAGCAAAAACACTGTTAGCAAATGGGGAAGCGCTAACGCGCGAAGTCACTCGCGAACTCGGATTACGAGGTGTGACAAACGGTTCATTAAACCGGGTGAACATAGAACACACCGCCATTTGGTTTGGCATATTGGTGTTGATTGTTGTAGAAGTCGGCTTGATCACGCCACCTGTTGGGATGAACCTTTTTGTTATCAATTCAATGGACAGGCAAACACCCATGGTTGAAACTTACAAGGCGGTGATTTATTTTGTTTTTACCGACCTGATTCGCGTTGCGCTATTGGTTGCATTCCCGATAATTACACTGATACTGCTACCAATATAACGTCAATATAAAGTAAACAACTACTGGAGTTCACATGAGCGGAAATGCAGCCAATTGGTTTGTTGAGCGTCATTTGCAGGAAGGTCGGGCCGACAAGCTTGCCTTTCGTGAAGCGTGGGATGGCGGGCGTGAACTAAGCTATGGTGAACTGGCGGTGCAAAGCGGCGAAGTCGCTTCCGCTTTCTATAATGCGGGCATTCACCGAGAAGAACGGGCCGCCATGTTCGTGCTCGATCAGCTCGAGTTTCCATGTCTATTTTGGGGTGCGCTGAAAGCAGGTGTACAACCGGTTGCTCTCAATACATTGCTGTCAACCGATGTATATCGCACTATCTTAAATGACAGCCGCGCAGCAATTGCTTTTATTTCTGTCGAACTGGTCGATGTTGTACTCCCGGCAGTAAAAGATTCCCCATACATACGTCGCGTTATCGTCATTGGTGGTGACACACCTTCTGGTGCCACTGCGTGGAGCGACTTTATGAATGGCGCAACCGCAATGTCTGCCGTAGATTGCTCAGGAGACGAAATTGCCTTCTGGCTTTACTCATCTGGTTCTACAGGTACACCAAAAGGGGTGCGTCATGTGCACGATGCATTGCAGGTAACCTGTGAAACCTATGGGCAAGGTGTTCTGGGAATACGTGAAGACGACATAATCTATTCTGCAGCGAAGTTGTTTTTTGCTTACGGGCTTGGAAACGGTATGTCGTTCCCACAGTCAGTTGGTGCTACTGCTTTGCTGTTTAACGGACGTCCAACACCAGATTCAGTCTCTACCATATTACAAGATCACCAACCCACCATATTCTGTGGCGTGCCTACCTTATATGCTGCGTTAATCCATCAATGGGAAGAGAAAGGTGCTACTCCATCTGCACCTCTACGCATTTGCATATCGGCAGGTGAAGCCTTACCGTCAGAGCTTGGCCGAAAATGGCATGCTTTGCTGGGTGTCGATGTCATGGATGGCGTTGGCTCAACTGAACTGCTACATATCTTTTTATCCAATAGACCTAACGATATTGAGTACGGCACCTCTGGTGTTGCTGTACCAGGTTACGAATTACGCCTGGTTGATGAATCGGGTGCCAGTGTCAAGCAGGGTGAAATAGGCGAACTGCTCGTGCGTGGTGAATCAGCCGCCGCCGACTACTGGAACCAGCGTAAAAAGTCTCGCAGCACATTTGAAGGTGAATGGACGCGCACTGGCGATAAATACGAGACGAGCAAAAGCGGACGGCTGATCTACTGTGGTCGTACCGATGACATGTTCAAAGTGTCGGGCATTTGGGTCAGTCCTTTTGAAATTGAGCAAGCGCTAATGGCACACCCTGATGTGTTAGAAGCCGCCGTTGTCGCTCGCAAAGACGATGATGAATTAGAAAAGCCGCAAGCGTTTGTCGTGTTGAAAGAAGGTCGTGATGGTAACGTTCTCGAAGAATTAAAAGAATTTGTCAAAGAGCGCATTGGTAAATGGAAATACCCGCGTTGGATTGACATTCTCGATGAGTTACCGAAAAC
>CALHRQ010000321.1 GCA_938038175.1 uncultured Granulosicoccaceae bacterium
CCCTATGTGTTTAGTGAAGAAGATGCCAGAGCCATGGCGGGAGTCGGTGCCGATATTATTGTCTGTCATCTTGGTTTGACCACGGGTGGCTCTATTGGCGCCGAGACGGCGCTGACCTTGAAAGAGTGCCCGGCAATAGTGGATAAGTGGTCGTCTGCTGCATTAAGCGTTAATCCGGATGTCATTATCCTTGTGCATGGCGGGCCTGTGGCTATGCCGGAAGATGCGGAGTATGTGCTTAAAAACACTAAAAATTGTCATGGTTTTTATGGTGCGTCTTCCATGGAGCGGTTACCAACTGAAGCTGCACTAACTGCACAAACAAGAGCGTTTAAGGAAATCAAAGGTAGCTAAAGGCTCCTCTGAGTAAGCCTGTCATCAATCACCCCAATTACCTGGATTTTTAAACTGTGTTTGTCTTTTTGAGGACGCTGAATTGATGAAAATGGATTACACGGAGCTGCTGATCTAAGCTGTACTATTATGCAAGGGATGCACGGTTTGAGCGGCCACCTGTATGGCACGGTTTTGAGTCATGCGTGACATTATATTTGCCTGTTATGTAAGGATAAGCCGTGAAAAAACATTGATTACACCACGATCTGAACCCGTTTCTTGAGTGTTTAGGGCGTTTTGGCCGCTACTGGGTATCAGCTAAGGTAAAATAGTTTGTCTACTAATATCAGTCGCTTTTACACATGAACAGTCAGTACGGTTTCGTCAGGGTATCAACCGCTGTACCTAAAGTCAGTGTGGCAGACCCAGCCACCAATGTAACTGAAATGCTGTCCATGCTGGAAGGCTTGCCGGACTCTGATGTTGTGGTGTTCCCAGAACTGGCCGTATCCAGCTACTCTTGCGGACAGTTGTTTCATCAGCAAGCGTTACTTGATGCTGTAGAAGAACAACTACAGAGACTAGCGAGCGACACACCTCATTTGCATCAGTTAATTATTGTTGGTGCACCTCTGCGTTGCGGCAGTGCTTTGTACAATTGCTCTGTGGTGATTAACAATGGCCAGATAATAGGCGCAACACCTAAACAGTTTGTTCCCAATTATAACGAATTTTACGAGAGCCGCTACTTCGCTTCTGGCGATGAAAACACGCCAGTCAGTGTGCGCATCGGTATTCAGGACATTCCCTTTGGTACACAGTTATTGTTTACGCATGGTGGGGGTAACGGCCAACCTGAACTCGTTGTATATACAGAAATTTGCGAGGCGATTTGGATGCCTATTCCACCGTCTAGCCTGGCAGCCGTTGCCGGTGCAAATATTCTTTGCAATCTATCTTCATCACCTGAAACTGTAGGTAAGGCGGACTACAGGCGTAATCTTGTCGCTGGGCAATCGGGACGTTGTATTGCAGGCTATGCCTATGCCAGTAGTGGTCCAACGGAGAGCACGGCAGATCTTGTTTATGGCGGCCATGCTTTGATTGCGCAGGGTGGTCATTTGTTGGCTGAATCTACGCGTGTTGGTGATGTTGAAAAAACACGTCGCGATTCGTATTCAGTAACCGCCGACATCGATATTGAAATGCTGCAAACCGAGCGAAGAAACACCACCACGTTCATAGACAGTGAACGATATCTTGCGGGCCGCCAATACCAGCGTATTCCGTTTGAGCTTGCACAGCACCAGGATGATTTGTTATCTGCCGTTAACGCTATGCCATTTGTCCCGGCAAACCCCGATACGCTGGTTGAACGCTGTACGGAAGTATTTGGCATCCAAACGGCCGCCTTAGCCAAGCGGTTGGAGTGTTTAGGCAATGAGCCCAAAATGGTGATCGGTATTTCAGGTGGTCTCGATTCCACGCTTGCATTATTGGTGGCCACCAAAACGTGCGATTTACTCGAGATTCCTCGGCGAAATATACGTGGTGTCACTATGCCAGGCTTTGGTACAACCAGCCATACCCTTAACAATGCCCACGACCTCATGCAGCACTTGGATGTCGAAGTCAGTGAAATCGATATACGTGCCGCGGCCTTACAGGAGTATTACGATCTAGCGAGAGCGACTGGTTATAAACCCTTTGGGCAGATAGATTTACTCCAAACGGAAAATCGCTCGCTCAGTGTGGATGAATTTACCGCCTTGATAACTGACATACCGTTTGATGACAGACACGATCTGGTGTTTGAAAATGTGCAGGCAAGACGACGTACAGAATTATTAATGAACATGGGTTTTGTACTGGGCACAGGTGATATGTCAGAAATGTGGCTGGGCTGGTGTACCTATAATGCTGATCATCAAAGCATGTACAACGTAAACTGCTCTATACCTAAAACACTGGTACGTTTTTTAGTTGAGTATGTTGCGACAAAACAGTTTGAAGGTGCTGTAAGTGACACCTTAATGTCTATCTCCAATACGGAGATTTCACCGGAGCTTCTGCCGGTTAATGAAGCGACACAGGAAGCCCAAAGTACTGAAGACACAGTAGGCCCATACGAGCTTCACGACTTCTTCATGTTCAATCTGGCACGTTATGGTTTCAGCCCGCAAAAGGTTTTGTTTTTAGCCGAACAAGCCGAAGGCTGGTCTCGTGATTACTCACCGGAGGAGCTTAAAAAATGGTTGAAGGTCAATATTCAGCGTGCGTTTTCTCAGCAGTATAAGCGCGACGATGTACCCAATGGCCCCAAGGTGGGTTCACTGAGCTTGTCGCCGCGAGGGGATTGGCGCATGCCAAGTGATGCGTCAGCTGCGGCCTGGTTGGACGCACTGGATTAATGTTGCTGATCACTGTCATCGGCGGCGAAGGTGCTACCGCTTTAATTGCTTGAGGTGTGTTTGGAATAAACCCTGCCACGCGATCACCTGCAACCACGCAACCCCTCCTCAATGCGCGTGACATTGATGCCACTTGTGAGTGCAGTTGAGAGTGTGTCAATCTGATTTCACTACTTTTACCGGTGAAATTTCTTGTTTGCAACCGGTTGCAAATATTGTATCCTCTCGTTCTACTGATCGTCAACACGCTCATAGCGTGGCTAGTGTCTTTTTCATAGAGTGCCTGATAATGAACCTGCAACCTTCGACTCAAACCCTGACAACTGCGCAGGCCATAATCCGTTGGTTATCTAATCAGTTCATTGTTATAGATGGCCAAGAACAGCGAGTATTCGGTGGCGGGTTCGGTATATTCGGCCATGGAAATGTCACCTGTCTTGGTGAGGCTTTATACGAAAACAAAGAGCAATTGCCACTCTACAGAGGGCAAAATGAGCAGAGCATGGGGTTCGCGGCAGCCGGTTACGCCAAATACCATTTACGCCAGCGCATGATGTTTTGTACGGCATCTGCAGGCCCGGGTACGTCAAATTTACTGACCTCTGCAGCGCTAGCGCACGCTAATCGCTTGCCTATGCTGATGTTATGCGGCGATACATTTTTAACTCGATTACCAGATCCAGTACTGCAACAGATGGAAAATTTCGGCGATCCGACTTTTGGAGTAAACGATGCATTCAAGCCGGTCACACGTTTCTGGGATCGTATTTGTCACCCTGCGCAAATTATTCAGTCATTGCCGCAGGCATTGGCAACCCTATTGGATCCAGCTGATTGTGGTCCTGCGTTTATTGGTTTGCCTCAAGACGTGCAGGGGTGGGTATTCGATTATCCAGAGGAGTTTTTTGATAAAACGGTCCATCGCATACGACGCATTGAACCGGATGCTGATGAGCTAGCTGATGCTACCAGGATATTAAAGGCTGCAAAGCGACCCATGATAATTGCTGGTGGCGGAATCCAGTATTCACGTGCTGTTCAAGAGCTCACCGAATTTGCAGAAACGCATCAAATACCCGTTGTTGAAACGATAGCTGGCCGTGCCAATTTGCTTTCAACTCACCCTTTAAATATTGGGCCTGTTGGGGTTACAGGCTCTAATTCAGCCAATACTATTGCTGAACAAGCC